>JAKZUG010000556.1:0-3948 GCA_047516705.1 Candidatus Poribacteria bacterium
GTTACAAACCCCGCCAGCGCGGGAGTGCATTTGCGGAACTATTATCCACTGAAAAGTCAACATATTTTCGGATTTTACTATAAAAGATTGTAATGAGCAAGCACAGGGACCTGCCCAAACAGATGCACTATGAACGTCTTACATTTTAAACTTGCTCCGTCCGATAAACTTTTTAATTTCCTTCTGACCGATCCAAACCTTCTCGTTGGTCTCAATGTTTGTCAACGTGAGATCCGTCTGATAGAAGACGACCTGCTTGCCTTCCACACGGTCTTCGATGGTGTTGATTTCACCGGTCATCATGTAATCCGCACCTTGTTCGCGTCCCATCTGTTTGACAGTTTCGAGCGCAGCGAATTCCCCTTGTTCGGCGCGTTCTTCGCGAATCTCACCACGTTCACTTGAACTGGCAACAGTTCGGACCTTCCCCGAATTGATAAAGGCACGCTCAATATCCGTTATAAATGTAGCGACAGGGATATGTTCCATGCTTTTATTACGAATGCCACCGACAATCACGACGGGTCTGCCACCAGTACTTATACCGTGGTTGTTAATCCACGGATGGTTCAAGCAGTCGGCAATCATCTCATCCGCCACCATACCCGAATCTGTGTCGTTCCAACGTCCGGACAAATCTATTGTGGTGTCGGCATCAACACGAGTAACCTGTTTAGAAGAACTGCAACCGCTAAAAACTATTATTCCGATCAGCAAAGCATAGATTGTAAATCTATAAACGGCAGGTTTGGCTGCCAATATTTTATACATTAGGAATGCTCCTTTTTGATGACACGGCACACGACATGTGCCTAATATTTGTTAGAAATCTAAGTCGGCTTCCTGAACAATTTTGTCGACGAAGGTATCAAGTGCCATCGCGCCGATGTCGCCTTCATCTCGACTACGAACGCTGACCGTGCGACTCTCCACCTCACGCCCACCAATAATTAACATATACGGCACACGTTGCAAGCGGGCTTGGCGGATCTTCGCGCCGATCTTGTCGTCGCTGTTATCCAACTTAACGCGACACCCCTTTTGCAACAGAAGCTGCTCAACCTCTGTGCCGTAATCAACGAAGCGTTGGCTAATCGTCATCACAACACACTGAACCGGAGAGAGCCACGTCGGAAATGCCCCCGCATAATGCTCAATGAGCATCGCGATGAACCGTTCAAAACTCCCACAAATCGCACGATGGATAACCACCGGACGCTTTTCAGACCCATCAGGTGCGACATAGATGAGTTCAAACCGTTCAGGGAGTTGGAAATCGAGTTGCACAGTGGCACATTGCACGTCTCGGTTGAGCGAATCTCGGATTTGAAAATCGAGTTTAGGACCGTAGAACGCCGCCTCGCCGGGATCAACGGTATACTCAACCTGGTTGTTTTTCAACACATCTTCAAGAATGACTTCGGCACGGTTCCAGACTTCTACATCGCCCATAAACTTCTCTGGGTTACGTGTACTCAAATCGCATCGGAACGGCAAATCGAAAGTACCATAAATGCGTTGGAAGAGCCCAAGGATACGTTCATATTCATCAGCGATCTGGTCCTCAGTGACGAAATTGTGTGCATCATCCTGACACATCTGGCGGACACGTGATAAGCCAGTCAGCGTTCCGGTCGCTTCGTTGCGATGTAACACGCCTTGATCATGCAGACGATACGGCAGATCTCGATAACTATGGCGCGCACTTTTATAAATCAGCATGTGCGCCGGACAGTTCATCGGTTTGAGCGCGCTTGCCGACTCGCCGTCTTCGTTTTCGACGATGAACATATCGTCTTTAAAGTGCTCCCAATGCCCAGAAGTTTTCCAGAGGCTGCTATCGTAGATGAGGGGTGTCCGTACCTCCTGATAGCCTTCGCTGAGATAGAGTTTTCGCACTTTTTCGGACAGGAGATTATAGATAAGAGCACCTTTGGGAAGCCAAAACGCGCTGCCGGGCGATTCGGGATGCATCTGAAAGAGTTCCAACTCGCGTCCGAGTTTGCGATGGTCGCGTTTGGCGGCTTCCTCGCGTTGTGTCAAGTATGCCTGAAGGTCGGCTTTGGTCTCCCATGCGGTGCCGTAAATCCGTTGTAACTGCTCGCGGTTGCTATCACCGCGCCAATAGGCTCCAGAAACGCGGAGCAGTTTGAAATATCGGCATTCTCTTGTTTTTTCAACGTGCGGTCCCTTGCAAAGGTCTGTGAAATCGCCGTTGTGATAGATAGAAACGCCTTCGTCAGCAACACCTTCATCGCTTGCGCTGACTTCGCGATCTGAAATCCCGTCGATTAATTCGAGTTTGAATCTCTGGTCTCGTTCGCCGAACCATTCACGTGCATCGTCGTAGTTCCAGGTCTCCTGTTCAAAAGACACATTCGCTTTAATCATCGCCTTCATGTGCTTTTCGATCTCAGGGAAATCGTCGGGTGTAAGAGGACGCGGCACCTCCATATCGTAATAGAACTCGTTTTCAATCGGCGGACCGATAGCGAGTTTAACGGTCGGTTCGCCATCTGGAAATAGTTGTTGTACGGCATACGCCATGATATGCGCGGTCGAATGGCGTATGCGTTGTAAGTAATCTTCAGGTTGATTGGGTTCAGGCATTGTGGTTTACTCTCTATATGTCCATTCGTGTAGGTTTCAAAATTGGTCTTATATAGACTTAACGTCTCTTTTCGTCAGTTGTTTACGAATAATTTTACATGATATAAATGGGAAATGCCAATAAAAAACCCGTAAGGTTAAAACCACTTCGTTTTTGGAGGTATCATTAAGATTGATGGCGAGGTTTACCATTCAAAAGGTGAGTTCAGTATAAAACAGACAACAATCGAAGTATTTCGGGAATTCCGATACGTTTATAGCGGACGTAAATTGGATTGAACACCTGTGAAATCCACAGGGAGCAATTTGGTGGCAGGTGTTTTTATTCCAGTAGTTTTGTACCGCAAACTGTTAGTTTCCTTGTTTTTGTCCAAGCACATCGGGAGCGAGTTGATCAATGAAACGTTATCCATTCCAGTCCGTATCTGCTTTCAAGAGGGATCAAAGGTCTCAAATCATAACACCCTACCTTTGAAACTCTCACTATAGCAGGAAACCCACTTTTTCAAACTGCCTTCTGTGCGTGAAAAGTGCTAAAAATCGCGGTTTTGGTTTCCTTTTTCTCTCAAAGGTGTGTAGAAGTTCTTTGCTACCTTTTGAGGTGTTATTTTCTCAATGGGTGTGTGGGTTTGTGTCTCATCAGAAACGGTATGGTTTTCCACACTTATTGGACAAAAACAAGGTAGTTTGTGGCGTGTACTGCGCAAACTAACAGTTTTGCGGCGTACTCGCCCAGATGCGACGTGCATCGCGCTACAAGCGGAAATCTTTTATCGAACTCACGTTAACATATAGTAAACATACAATCTGCCGAGACAGAGAAACACCATGCCGAATCTCAACATCAAAACCACACACAAACCGATACAAAAATACTACACCGAACTCAAAAAATATGCACAACTCGGCGAGGAAAACGAAGGCACCGTCCGTGCCGCGTTCCAAAATCTCCTCCAACACTACTGCGGTCAATCCAACCTCACACTCCTCTGCGAAAAGACACGCTCTTTCCCCCCTGATAAGGGGGGGCAGGGGGGTTCGGGGCTGACCGCTCCAAATAGACGAATCCGACCTGACGGTGAAGTCGTCGATGGTTTCGGTTTACCACACGGCTACTGGGAAGCAAAAGATACACAGGACAACCTGCACGTTGAAGCGGACAAAAAGTTTGCTGCAGGCTACCCTTCAAAAAATATTGTTGTCCAATCCCCGACACATGCACTCCTCTATCAACACGAGCAGCTGCAACTCGACCTTGACATTACCGATCCAAGAAACCTCGTCCACATCCTTGAGACCTTTTTCGCGTATCAAGAGGAGAACATCGCAGCGTGGCAT
>JAKZUG010000557.1:0-6004 GCA_047516705.1 Candidatus Poribacteria bacterium
ATGCCGGAGGCACCACCTGTTATCAATGCGACTTTATCTGTAAAGCGGATTGTTCCCCATGGGTTTGTTTGCATTCGTTGCTAATCCTTTTATTTGGCTGTCAGCGATCAGCCGTCAGCCGTCAGAAGTCGCGAGCACAGCTTGCTCCTACAGAAGAGATTTAGTCTTACAAGAATCGCGAGCACAGCTCGCTCCTACAGAAGAGATAGTTTTTTTTATACGCCTGCGGCGAATCCGCCATCAACGAGGAGGGAGGCACCGGTGATCCATTCTGCGTCGTCGGAGGCGAGGAATACAGCGGCACGTCCTATGTCTCTCGGCAGCCCGAAGCGCGGCAAGGCGGTCTTTTCCAGTGCCTCTTCGATCTGCTCTGGCGTGAGGTAGTCCTGAATTGCTGTCTCAATATAACCCGGACAGATAGCATTGACGGTTACCCCGTATTGCCCGATTTCCAAGGCAGTATCCCGAACCATGTTGACAACAGCGGCTTTCGCTGGCGCGTACGCAGGACCTGCACCACCTCCATAGGCATGAACAGAGGCAATCTGGATGATCCTTCCACATTTTGACTGTTTCAGATGTGGGATTGTGAGTTTCGTTGCGACGAAAACACCGCGGAGATTGACACCGACGACTTTGTCCCAATCGGCGATTGAGAGTTCTTGTATGCCACTGGGGATATGGATGCCAGCGTTATTAACAAGAACATCAAGTCCGCCGAAGTGGTCGACGGTTTGCTGGATTGCATGCGCGACCTGTGATTCATCAGCGACATCGGTTTGGCAGAATATCCCTTGTGTTCCGAGTTTTTCGATTTCCGTGACGGTTGGCGTTGTCACATCGGTTTCGTGATATTTACCGCGAAGGGGTACCTCTTGCTTATCGGCGATAGCGATACGCGCGCCCTCACGGGCAAATTCAAGCGCGATACCGCGCCCGATGCCTGAACTCCCGCCGGTTACAAGGCAAACGCGATCCTTGAGTACCATTAAACGCTTCCTTAAGTTGCAACGACTTGCAGGTGCCCAACTTTTTCAGCCGAAGGTGTAATACGAATTTCAATATTGCGGTTCAACCGCTTCAAGAGTACAAGTAGTTGCGGCACGGTAAAAAGATGAAAATCCCCATCCTGTATTCGAGATACATCATCTGCATCAATTCCAAAGCGCGTTTTTGCTTTTGCGGGAGTCAGTTTTAGTTCCTCAAAGAGACTATAAACATGATAGGCAAGATACGACCGTAGCTGTTCACGTTCAGCCTCCTCTTCAGAGAAGCCCATATCCAGAAACACGTTGCCGGAACTTTCCTCAACTTTCACTTCTTCACTCATTTTTTGCCTCCATCTCTCGCGCCATTTTCAGACGCTGCTTAATCAAGTCAATTTCCTTTTGGGTGTGCGTATGCCACGCGTGGATTTCTTCTGAAACACGTGAAGCACATAGATGTTCTCGCCCAGTTCAACAGTATAAACAGCACGGTAGGTGTTCGTATTGTAACGAACGGCGATCTCAAATACGCCTGAACCGATTCCCCGCAGTGGCATTGCCTTCTGATGTTTCTTTCCGAGTTGTGCAAATTGCAGGGCATCACCGACTATCTGTCTCACAGGTTTGGGGAAACGCCGGACTTGCTCTTGAGAATCCCCAACCCATATCACATCTTTCATCGCTTGATCCAAAATTCTACCTCTCTGATATTATACTCTATCTTCCAAAATCCTTGCAACATTTTCAGCGATCCGTTCTTCGAGTTGATGTGCCTCTGCATTTAGGACTTCCAACGCTTCGTTGAGCTCCGTAAATCGCTCGGTGAAGTCGAAATCATCAGCAGCTTGTTCGGCGATTCCGACGTATCGTCCTGGATTGAGGCTCCATCCTTGTGCTTCAATTTCGGCTGTGGTAGCGAACTTACAGAGCCCGGGAACATCAATATACTCTGCATCGGGGAATTTTGTGGCAAGGAAATCTGCACTATCGTGTTGATTCTCAGGCGTTTCACCCCGATAGAGCCTGACAATATTCGCAAGGAATTCAAGCTGCAAAGGTGTGAATTCGCGATGCGCGCGGCTCAGCTGTTGATAGAGATGGCGTGCGTCAATGAATAACACCTTATCGCGTCTATCGCTATCCCGTTTGGATTTATCAAAAAACCAGAGAGTACAAGGCAGAGTAACGGTATAGAAGAAATTTGAGGCGATGCTGACGACGACATCAACCGCCCCCGATTCGATAATTTGGCGGCGGATTTCGAGTTCAGAAGCGCGGGCATCGGCGGCGGAGTTCGCCATAACAAATCCTGCACGTCCGGATTCGGAGAGGGAACTATAGAACAGTTGAATCCAGAGGTAGTTGGCATTGCCAACGCGAGGCATGCCGAAAGGAAACCGAGAATCATCTGTGATACGTTCTCTATCGACACGATCAACATTGAACGGCGGATTCGCCATCACGAAGTCAAATCTACCGAGGCAGTTATGCGGATCCGCGTAATAACTATTGGCTTGCTTGACATCGCCTTCAAGCCCATGGACAGCGAGATTCATCTTGCACAACCTGATAGTTTCGGCGCCGCGTTCTACCCCGTGGATGCTGATGTGTCCGTGGTTTCCATTTTGCTGATGGTTACGAATGAACTCTGCGCTCTGAACAAACATCCCACCGGAACCGCAGGCAGGATCAAGGATACGCCCGTGAAAAGGTTGGATAATCTCAACAATGAGTTTAACAAGGGAAGTAGGGGTGAAGAATTCACCGCCGCGCTGTCCTTCGCTCATAGCGAAATTGCCGAGAAAGTACTCATACACCTTCCCGAAAGCATCGCCCTCAATGTCCATAGGAATCTGTTCCATAATACGGAGAAGTTCAAGGAGCGTGTTCTTTTCAAGGCGGTTGTAAGTCTTCGGTAGAACACCATCAACTTGAGGATTTTCTGCCTCTATTGCCTTCATAGCATCAGTGACAGCTTGTCCGATATTTTCGCCCTCCGGCAAACTCAGAAGGTATTGAAAACGTGCTTTCTCTGGCAGGTAAAATACACCGCGGGCTTGGTATTGCGTTCTTGGATCAGTTCGTATGCGCGTGCTCGTAGAGGCTTCGCTGCTGATTTCCTGCGCAGCTTGTGTGAATTTATGATCCGCATATCGTAGAAAGATAAGCCCAAGCACAGGTGTTGAGTACTCTGAAGCTCGAAGACGTGAATTGGCTCTGAGTTCGTCGGCGGCACTCCAGAGTCTATTTTCGATTTCGGTGAGGTTAGTGTTCATAATAATTTTAGGACTTACGCATTATCCATTTTTATCCTGTTTACGGACTGAAAACCCAATCCTTTAGGTTTGGGTTTTCAGTCCGCCCTCGTTAATGAGACCCAACGCTTGAAAAAAAAGAGTTGAATTTTGGTCTAAAATGTGGTATGATTTACGTATCGTGTTGGCAGGCACGTAGTCGCAAGACTACGTGCCTGCCTCCCACTGAAACGCGGATAAAAGCACGATACACGATATTCCAAATGCGAAACACTCAACATAAACTCTATCACGACCAATCGTTGAAACGTCTGCATGACGCACTGAATATCTGTGGTATGGTCAGAAACCACTTCATAGCGTTGTCTATGCGATATTACCGCCGATATGGTAAACGACTTTCGTATGCGAAGATGTTGAAGCATCTGACGAAGCTCAAGAGGCTTGAGAAGTATAAGCATTGGCATATTCCGTATGCGTGGAGTGTGCAAAATATCCTCAAACGTTTAGCACGCAGTTTTAGAGAAATGTTGACCCATAAGAGAGGGCATCCGCGTTTCAAGAAGTGTAAGAACCATAAAGGTATGACGTTCTCTGGTGAACACATCGTTGTTGAAAAGTGTCTGGATGCTGAGAAAAACGCGAGAAATCACCCGACGTATAAGATTAGACTCAATGGTCACTGGTATCGTTTTGCCTTGCATCGTGAAATACGAGGTGCTATCCACCAGGTTCAAGTGACAAGAGACGCGCTTGGAGACATCTATATCACGCTCACTGAAGACTATTCGGAAGTCCTCTACGAACCCAAGACTGGTAAAGCGGAAGGGTTCGATTTTGGCATCAAAGACTTCCTGACTGGCAGTGATGCTCAAAGATATGCGTCTCCGATGTTCTACAAACACAACGCGGATAAACTTGCTAAAGTCCAAAGCGACTATTCTCGGAAGGTCAAAGGTTCTAAGAACCAAGAACGTTCTCGAAAAAAGGTCGCACGTCTGCATAAAAAGACGGGCAATCAAAGAGCGGATCACCATTGGAAACTTGCGATAGACCTGTGTCGCAACTTTGATATAATGTTCTTTGAAGACCTCAACCTCAACGGTATGAAACGACTTTGGGGGAAACAGGTCTCTGACCTTGCTTTCGGGGAGTTTCTTGAAAAACTCAAACACCAATCGAAGAAACGGATACGGGCTGTGCTGAAGATTGGTAGATGGATCCCCTCTACAAAGTGCTGTTGTGTCTGTGGACATCATCATAAAAACCTCACGCTGGCAGATCGTCAATGGACGTGTCCAAGTTGTTCAACGCATCTTGACCGAGACCCTAATGCTGCTATGAATATCCTTATGGAAGGGGTAGCTTCCTTTGGTTTAGGAGTTGTAAGACCTATTGTTCTGTCTAACAGGATTGTAGGCTACTCTGTTGAAGCGTCCAGTCCGCTTCTGAAATCCACAAATGCTTTCGCATCACTCTGCGGAAGCCCAAGACTTTAGGCTTGGGTCTATCACAGTAGGAGATTTGAGTTCTTGTTGGAGATACTCAGGAAATATCGCATATTTGACTTGATAAAGAGTTTTCCCTTTTTCATGTGCCTGACGCATGAGTCGAATCCAAACTAAAAACGCACATGCGATGTGATTGCGAACAATACACGGTAGACGACATTGGCATTTTTCGAGACCCATGAACTGTTTCACCTCACGGTGAATTTGAGTAACATGAAAGCCTTTGTTCATTCAAAATTAGGTTGGTTGAAGGGCAACATCACAGTCACCCATATATAGTAAAACCCACAATTACCTATACATTGGCGGGGTTGGGAATGCAGATCGCATTTGGGCGAGTATGCCGCAAAACCCCGCTAGCGAGGCTGGTGTTTTGTGTATTCTAAAGTGTCCACGTATTTTCGGGCTTTACTATAAATCGTATTTCTAAGCGAACCAATAGGAATATAGACTGGCACGCTTGAATTGAAATCGTAGGCGTACCTCTTTCCACTTGAGTGCTTCTAACGAACCGTTAAATTTAACCGCCGCCTCTAATTGATCACCAACGATTTGCTGAGAGGTGTAACCCTCTAAGGATGTCCCAATATCATCGGTGATCGCGACAGTGACATAGCCTTGACTCGCATCAACATTCAGGCGCAATTCCGTGCTGTTGAGTGTCAACGGTTTTGTCAGCACATATCCCTCCGTTTCACCCGCATCAAGTGAGACAAACCCGTCACGTCGTAAGGTCGCTAAGCCGATCATGGACTTGTGCTTACGCTCGACCTGCTTGAACTTCCTGCCGGTGTGCGGCCCATTCACGCCGCCGTAATAGAAATAGATCTGGTCGTTGTACGTGACGAAATTCTGACTGATCCGCGCCATGCCGTCTTCCCAACTCCCCGGCTCCCCAAGCGTTAGAAATGTCTGACGATCTAAAACGCGTTGCCAGTTGATTCCATCACGGCTCATCGCGAGTGATGTATCGATAGTGCCATCGACACCTTCGCGATAGACCCATATCATGCCGAGATAGATGCCTTCGTAGAGATTAATCGGCATGTCGTAAATCTGTGTGCCTTCTTCATCTACCGTATCGCATTCAAAGACGCGTTCCGGTTGACTGAAATGAATCGCGTCAGAACTTTCGGCGCGAGCGGTTTTGCGACCGCCTGCCCCGAATCGCCCAAACACAACGTACTTCTGTATCTTTGGATCCCACACCAAGGATTGGGTTGTGTCGCTATCAAGCGGAATGACGGGATTG
>JAKZUG010000558.1:0-3845 GCA_047516705.1 Candidatus Poribacteria bacterium
TACGCGCAAGCAGAAAAACTGATTGTTGATGGATTTTTTGAACCTGTCATGGAACGTATCCCGTTGGAATCCGTGCGTGAAGAATTGCGTACATCCGTTACGCGCAAACTTGTAGGCGCGTCATGATAGATTTGAAGGCACATCGTTCAGGGTGCTGCCGTAACTCTCTATAAGTGTGCTTTCCGAAGCACGTCTAACTAATACAAGCGAGGTTTCAAACCTCGTCAGCAAGGAGCAATTCACAATGAGTCAACCCAAAATTATCGCTTATATGAAGCCCGTCTGTGGGTGGAGCAATGGTGTCCGTGCCATCTTCGCGAAATACGGTTTGGATTATGAAGATAGAGACATCATTAACAACGAAAACAACTATCGTGAAATGGTTCAGAAGACCCGGCAGCCGTATCAACCGTGTGTCCAGATTGACGACGTGGTGCTTGCCGATGTCAGCGGTGATGAAGTGGAAGAGTATTTGGTTTCAGAAGGGATTGTCAACACCAACGATGCTGAAACCGATGTTCCAACGGATCAGGCGTGCGAGGACCACGGACCATCTGCTGTCAATATTGGTTTTCCGAGTCAATAATGTATTTAATGGGTCTCCGGTGGCGGGCACGCTCAAAAGAGTGTGCCCGCCCAGCATAGGGTGATAAACGTAATGCATACTGCGCACTTTCGTCCGCTTGATGTGGAACGTATCCGTAAGGATTTTCCGATCTTCGCGACAGAGCCGCCATTGGCTTTTCTGGATAATGCTGCCTCAACGCAGACCCCACGTCCGGTCGTTGAAGCGATGGATGCCTATTACTATACCTATCGTTCCAATATCCATCGCGGCATCTATCGCATCTCTGAAGAGGCAACGGAGCAGTACGAACGCGCACGCGAGAAGGTGGCACAACTGATTAAAGCACCGCGCTCGCGCCAGATCATCTTCACGCGGAATACAACGGAATCCATTAATCTCGTCGCCTATAGTTGGGGGAACACAAATATTCGGGAGGGCGATGAAATTGTCCTTACCGTTATGGAACACCATAGCAATCTTGTGCCTTGGCAGATGCTGGCGCAGCGGACGGGGGCAGTGCTTCGATTCCTTGAGATAACCGATGAAGGGTTGCTTGATTTTGCACAACTCCGCAACTTACTTACCGAAAAAACGAAACTTGTCGCTATGGGACACGTTTCTAATGTACTTGGGACCATCAATCCGATTCAGTCTGTCATTGAGGCTGCACATGCTGTCGGTGCAAAAGTAGTCGTTGATGCCGCGCAATCGGTGCCACATTTTCATGTTGATGTTCAACAACTTGACTGTGATTTTCTCGCATTCTCAGGACATAAGATGTGTGGACCGACTGGCATCGGTGTGTTATACGGTAAATTGGAACTGCTTGAAGAGATGCCTCCGTTCCTCGGTGGTGGTTCGATGATTCGGAGTGTAGAGCGTGATGTATCAAGTTACGCGGAACTCCCAGCAAAATTTGAGGCAGGGACCCCAAGCATCGCTGAGGCTATCGGGCTTGGGCACGCGGTGGATTACATTACACAAGCCAATTTAGCCGCAATTCACGTCCACGAACAAGAACTTTTAAAATATGCACATCACCGCTTAAAAGAAATCGAAGGTATTACCCTCTACGGACCGTCTGCACCACATCAAAAAACGGGTGTAATTTCTTTTAATATGGAGGGCATCCATCCGCATGACGTGGCAGGAGTTTTGGATACACACGGTGTCGCTATCCGTGCAGGACATCACTGCGCACAACTACTCATGAAGCGGTTAGATGTTATTGCCACCGCCCGTGCCAGTTTCTACCTCTATAATACAGTTGAAGACGTAGACCGGTTGTATGAGGGGTTGTGTAGAACACAAAAACTCATGACTCGGAGAAGAAAATGAACATATATCAGGAAGAACTGCTTGACCATTACGAAAATCCGAGCAACTACGGGACGTTGCCGAATCCTGATATTTCACACGAAGAAGACAATCCGCTTTGTGGTGATCATATTCGCATGGACCTGCTTATTGAGGATGATAAAATCAAAGAGGTGCGTTTTAGCGGTCACGGTTGTACGATCAGCCAAGCCGCTGCCTCTATGTTGACTGAGAAGATTGAAGGCAAGAGTCTTGACGAAATCAAGCAGCTCACAAAAGACGATATTTTGGATATGATCGGTATCCCGTTAGGTCCCGTTCGCCTCAAATGTGCGTTATTGGCACTCAAAGTTCTCAAAGCCGGTGCTTATGGCATCAAAGGTTGGCCCGGCGAAGAAGAGTGAGAACGGTTTTTCCGTTTGTTGGATTCTTGTCATTGTAAAGGATGAGGTAGGGACAATGAATAGCGATGTAACAGCAACAGAAGAAACTAAGGTTACGCTAAGTGTTCAGCAGTTAGAAAGCGTCATTCGTAAAGTCGTTCGTGAAGAACTAATAGAGTTCGCGGCACAAGAACTCGGAGTTCTTTACCTTGATAAGGAATCCTCGCTTTATGAGGATATGAAAGATATTCTTGAACGTAAAAAATCTGGTCAGTTGAAGTTTCACACACACGTCCAAACCTACAGTTTATAGGTTGGGCAAACAAGAAAAGAAAAACACGAATATGCCAGAATTCTATAAAGTTGCGAAAGTTAGTGAAGTGCCTCCTGGCACCAAAAAGTTGGTCGAGGCGGATTTTGTTCCCGTTTTACTTTTTAACGTTGAAGGCGAGTTTTATGCGATGGAAGACGTTTGCACGCATGATGATGGTCCTTTAGGCGAAGGTTGGTTCAGCGGTGACGAGATAGAATGCCCACGGCACGGCGCACGGTTTTGCGTAAAAACCGGGGAACCGCTCTGTATGCCTGCTGTTGAAGCTGTCGAATGTTACACTGTCAAAATTGAGGATGATGATATTTTGATTAGCCTTGACGAATAAACCACTCGTATTTCATAGGAGGAACACCCAGTGATATCCGAAGAAACTGTATTAGAAACTATCAAACAAATTATTGACCCGGAAATTGGGATTAACATCGTTGACATGGGGCTCATCTACGGCGTTGACATCAATGACGCAACTGTGGATATTACGATGACCTTGACGAGCATGGGATGTCCCGCTGGTGGACAGATTATCAATGGTGCACAGCAGGTCACGCAGCAAATAGACGGGATTGACGAAGTCAACGTCAATGTCGTCTGGAGCCCGCCTTGGAGCATGGAAATGATGAGCGACGACGCAAAGGATGAACTCGGCCTCTTCTAACCAAGATACTGGGCTCGATTTCTTTTATCAACCCGATGCGGAACGACACAAAAAGTCCGAAACTCCTCAAAAAACATGACACCGCCTTTCAGGTAGAATGGAAGGATGGACATGTCAGTTGGTATCCGTATGCCTATCTCCGAAAGATGTGTCCGTGTGCCGAATGTTCCATCGTCCGGCATAAAGGGAGGGATGTCCATTCCCTCTTTGCACCGCAAGGCGACGGAGATGTAACACTGATTGAGGTTTCGGAGGATATTCAACCGCTTGATGTCCAATTAGTCGGTCGTTACGCGCTCCAATTCAGCTGGAGTGATGGACACGACACCGGCATTTATCCGTTTGAAGTCCTACGTGAGACGTGTCTGTGTCCAGAATGTGCCCCCCTTGATGAAAAGTCACCTATTCAAACTGAGGAAAGCAACTAAACAATGCAGACAACACCGTCACTTCCTGAAATTTCCGCACAAGAATTGAAACAGAAACTCGACGAAAATCAATCTGTGCTGTTATTGGATGTCCGCGAACCAAGCGAATACGATATCGTGCATCTTGAAGACGCGCGGTTAATACCCCTCAACACCCTGC
>JAKZUG010000559.1:0-4625 GCA_047516705.1 Candidatus Poribacteria bacterium
CGATAAGTTGAAACAGGCGTTTATGAATATCGTATTAAATGCTATGGATGCCATGCCCGAGGGAGGTACATTGGAAATCCTTACGTTACGGGGTTCAGATAAGGTACGTATTGATGTCGTAGATACGGGAGTTGGCATCCCTCCGGAAGATTTTAATCGACTTTTTGAACCTTTCTTCACGACAAAATCACAGGGAACTGGACTTGGATTGGCAAATGCGAAGCGCGTTCTTGAACAACACGGTGGGGATATACGGAGTAAAAGCGTTGTTGGACAGGAAACAACGATGTCGCTTTGGCTACCACTATCCAGCGATTCCTCACCTTCAGATTCCAAAAAAATAGGAGAATAATATGGCAGAACAAAAGGCAACGAATATTACTTGGCACGAAGCAAACGTTGTCCAGACAGACAGGGAGCAGCTGCTCAATCAGAACGGAAGCGTCATCTGGTTCACAGGGCTGTCAGGCTCCGGCAAATCCACACTTGCTTTGGAAGTGGAAAGTAAATTATACCAGCGCGGACATCTCACCTACGTCCTTGATGGCGATAACGTCCGACACGGTTTGAATAAGAACCTCGGCTTTTCCCCGGAAGATCGGGAGGAGAACATCCGCCGCATTGGAGAGGTTGCGAAGTTGTTTGCCGATGCCGGCGTTATTGGGATGACAGCCTTTATTTCGCCCTACCGTGCAGACCGAGACAACGCACGTGACCTGCTTGACGAAGGGCGATTTGTGGAGGTTTTCGTTGATTGCCCATTAGAGGTGTGCGAAGCACGAGATACAAAGGGGTTATATGAAAAGGCACGGGCAGGCGAGATCAAAGAGTTCACGGGAATCAGTGCACCTTACGAAGCACCGCCCCAGCCGGAACTGACTGTGAACACAAGCGACCAGAGCCTCGAGGAATGTACAGCGAATGTCATCGCCCTCCTCGAAAGCAAAGGCCTCATTCCTGTATCACAATAAGGGGATTAGCCCAGCCTCAAAATCCCATCAAACCACAGCATCGACGACAAACAGGCATAGGACCATCGGTGCTGATAGAAGTGCGAAATTTGCGGGCGGCGTCATTATTCCACATATCTTCGACAGTATCCGTTTTGATGTTACCGATGATGTAGTCGTGATAGTCACGGCAGAGACTGACGTCGCCGTTGCTGTCAATTTCCATCGTCATGTAAATGCTGACACACTGATTGTAACCGAAAGTCTCCGTGTGGTCGGTGTAGTATCGCTGGATCTCCTCGTGCGTATTGAGTTTCGGCATCATCATCGGTGGACACCGCTCCGTCTCTTTCGAGAGCGTTTCCATCTCCTCGAACTTATCGAGGATAGCACCGTGATCAAAATCTTTCCACGTTCCGATCCAGCCGTAGTGGGTTTGGGGCTTGAAACCGAAACGGCCCTCAAAATCTTCCGTGTGTGCCTGCGCGGAATGCGCGTCGATCCACCATGTCAGGTAGAAAATCTGTGCATCTGCATACTGGCTCGTGAATTTGTAGAGATCGACAACATCGTCGATATTGTACATCGTGATGCAACTGAGCGGGACGATATATGGAAACGCAAGATTCCGACGCTGCTTCTCTTCGCTCAATGTCTCAAGCGCCGCTTTCACGTCCTTGAAGTTATCATAGTTCTCCGTGACCCCGGGCCGCTGATTATTGTGAATCTCCTCAGTTGGTCCGTCAACGCTCAGATAAAGAATTTTGCATGTTTCGAGAATATCGTCAGCGCGTCTGGCGAGAAGGGTCCCGTTCGTCACAAGCGAAATTGCCATGTCCCGTTCTTTGATGTAATGCAGCAACTCAATTAAACCGGGGTAAAGCATCGGTTCGCCGCCCCAGATATACCATACAGGCGACCAGCCTGCATCGATAATCTGATCGACGAGTCGCTTGTAAAATTCAACGGGTACCTCCCGTTGCTTCAGTGTTTTTAGAGATTCACCGAGCAGATATCCGTTGTCTCCCCATTGTCCACAAGAGTGACAGCGGAGGTTGCACATATCCGTGATTCTTAAACTCACCAGTTCGACAGCATCGCCTTTGCCATGTTTGGCACCGAGTGGATGTCTCCAGTTAAAACTCTCTTTTGCCACCTGATATTTCATGAGCGCGTAGGAGGTTGCCCAATCATCTGACATTGCCGTTGCAAGCTCATTCACAAAAAAACGGGGTGAAACACGACTTCGAATTGCCATAATCTTCCTCTCTGTTACAGGACATAAAATCTAAATGACTCGGCTCATATAAAAAGAAAATGCAAAATGGGAAGAGAAACCGAGTTTTTTCTTGAAAACTCGGTTTCTGTTGCATGATTTCTTATGAGCGAATGACTTAATAAACTCTAAAATGCTTAAACTGATCTTCCTCTGTTCTACGCTTTTGTGCTATCCTCTTCCCTAATCCGTCCTAAAACACGAGACTTTGTCGCTGAAAGAATTTCGTACCTAACGCCGCCCCATACAATCTTATTCTGAAATAGCGCGTACACTGCGTTCAACCCCGCAAGCAACATCGTTATCGGTACAACTAGCGAGGCGGTTCGGAGGGTTTCACGTATTTTGGGCATATCTCTCAGCCAGAGGGGCAGGTTTCGCGAGAAGACACGATAACTCTGAATTTCAATAAATGGCACAAGGAGAACAAGGAGGAATCTCTCGGAATAAAATATAAACGGAATTGAACCGATCACAAGCAAAGCCTTCGGTAGAAATACCAGCAAGGTCACCCACCACTGCGCTTTAAGTCCCATCCGAAAGGTCATCACCATTTGCCGGTTGGTAAACTCTATGACCTGTTTCCATGTCCGCTTCTCAGTGTGGGTAATCGCGATACAATCCGGCACAAAATGAACCTTACGTTTAAGGTCTCTCACCGCATGCGTCAAATTGTGATCTTCAATGGTTGCGTTGTCCCAACGTTGCAATACCTTGCTTTTCTCAAAAGAGTCACGACGGATTGCATTGGAGCCGCCCCAAACCATAGCGAATGGGTGATCACCCTGAAACGCTATCTGAAAATTGATCCAAGCTGCCTCGACAAGCGATGCCGCATTCAAGGTATGTGGAAAATAAAATCTGGCCCCCACTGTTGCCCCGACCTCTTTGTCCTGAAGTGGTTGGACAAGCAGCGTCAACCAATCTCGCTCAATTGTCGCATCCGCATCGACAAAAGCGATGACCTCAACATCATCTGGAAATGCCTCGATTGCCGTCATCAGATTCTGCACTTTCTGTGAGCGGGGGAGGGTGTTCTCCACAATGTTCGGTGCAAGCAGTGTATGCGCATTGGGGTGTCCCTCGGCAATCTCAAGCAGATGTGGATACGACTCATCGTAGCAGGATTCCCCTTTTGCATGCGTGACGAAAAACACTTCATACGCACCTGCATAATCCTGATCCAGCAGTCGCTTTACATTCTCGGCTGTCTGATCATCCCAGCCGTAATGCGGTGCGATGATTGCAGCTTTTGGGGTATAATCTGGTCTTTTGGTATTTCTTTCCCGACGTGCGTATCGGAATGAGTTGACGATTAGCAGCACTTCAAAGATTAGGACAAAGTAAACTGCTCCAATAATGTATGAGACCATAGGGTAATATAAATGAAGTTTGAGGTAATTTGGTAACCTGATATAGTCTCATCCTAACATACATGCACGGATTCAGTCAATACAAAAATGGTAAGGAGTGTGTAAAGTTTGTGTCAGTATAAGCAGGTGATGTGTTATCATATATACAAGTGTTGAGATTATGTTACACAGGAGGGTTTATATGGCAAATCAATACGATTTTCAAGAGGTTGGAAGACTGCCGGCGTCAGACGATAACGTGGCAATCGCCACACGGAGAATAGACGCTGGCGCAAAGATTGACTACAGCGGTCATAGTTTCACCATATCCCATACAATTTTAGAGGGGCACCGATTCGCAATTCAGGCGATTCCTGAAGGGGAACTGCTGTTGTCGTGGGGACTGCCTTTCGGGGTTGCAATCACTGACTTGTCCCCCGGCGACTATGCCTGTAACCAGAAGATCCTTGACGCGCTTGCGATACGGGATATTGACTTCGCACTGCCGTCCCACCCAAACTTCAAAGATCAGATCGCTCCCTACATCCTTAATAAGGACACATTCCAGCCGGGAGCGCAAGTTTCTCGATATGACCACGACAGATCCTTCCTCGGCTATCGACGGGACGGAGGTCGAGGCGTCGGAACACGAAATTATATCGTTATCATGGGAACAACCTCCCAGACTTCTGGCTATGCGAAAGCACTTGCGGACAGATTCAAAGAGGTTAGTGCAAATCACGAAAATATTGACGGAGTTGTTGCCGTAACGCATACCGAAGGCGGAGAAAGCACAACACCCAATAACCTTGAGATGTTGCTTCGGACGCTCGCTGGCTTTACCATTCACCCTAACATCGGGGCGGTCCTAGCTGTTGATTACGGTTCGGAAGTAGTGACGAATCAGATGTTACAGCGCTATATGGGGGAAAATAATTATCCGTTGGAGGCTGCGCCACATCGCTTTCTGAGCATACAGGGCGGCTTTGATGCTAGTTTGGACGCGGGGGAGGCAATCATCAAAGGGTGGTTAGAGCCAGTAAACGC
>JAKZUG010000560.1:0-7830 GCA_047516705.1 Candidatus Poribacteria bacterium
CGGTAAAACCACTCCCTTTTGACGTTCGACTGAACCGTGAATTTTAGGATGCTAATGCTGAAACCGCGGTATCCTCGCTGTCGAAATGTTCAAAGTATCTGACGAGTCGGTTAAGGACAATCAGGCTTTTAATCTGTTTCCCAACGTTGACGACTCCAAGACGACCTTTCTTTCGTGCGACTGAGGCACGCGCTCCCATAAGGGCACCGAGTGCTGAACTGTCCATCTTATTGACATGTTCAAAATTGATGAGGATGCGTGGCGTATCGGATGCTTCTATCTGTGGCGAAATTGCTTCCCGTAATTCTGATGTTGCGGGTCCTACTATTTTTCCATTAGGTTCCAAAATCGTGATGCCGTTTTCCTTGCGAATTTTCGTTGTCATGATTTTCTCCTTATTTCATTTTCAAGAACATTAGAAATCCAATTCACTTCTCTTTTACACTAATGCATTATTTGAACGTTCAATTTCTGCTTTTACTTCTTTAGTCCGATATACTCGGAAAAGGTTCGTTTTTTTAGGATTTATGCAGAAAATGAATCTTCGCCGAGGTCACCGCGCCTCGGCGAGCTCTTTTTCAAGATTTTACGCGCAGCATCCTAAACGTCCGTTTTCTTCTTGAACAACGTCTAAGTAAGTTCTGAACTGTCTATTGCATAGGCTTCTAACGCTTCGGTATCAATGGTGACACCGATACCGGGGGTATCGTCAAGGACGAAAGCCCCATCTTTGACGGTCGGTTTTCGCGTGGTGATCTGCCCCTTCATCTCATACGCCCCGGGGGAATGCTCCATGATAAGGAAGTTAGGAATCGTTGCGGAAAATTGGATTGTTGCAGCAATCGATAAGATTCCTCCACCACCGATATGAGGTGTCACCGGAATGTTATAGGTATCGGCAAGGCTCGCAATTCGTTTGCCTTCTGTGAGTCCCGTGCGTGCAATATCGGGCATAGTGATATCGCAGGCGCGGCGTTCAAATACCTCCCGCAATTCAAAACGGGTGCGTGTCCACTCCCCGATAGCGACAGACATATCCAATGCTTGTGCCAAAGCTGCTTGCCCTGGGATATCTTCTGGTGCCGTCGGCGACTCCAACCACATCACGTCCAATTTTTCAAGTCCGCGTCCGAGCATAATCGCGTCGGGTACGCTGTATTGGGTATGGAGATCCACCATCAATTTGACCTGTGGACCCACCTGCTCACGGACAGCTGCAACGATCGCCAAAATCTCCTCACGGCTCCGCGTTGCGTGAATCTTCAACCCACTATACCCCTGTGAAACATACTCCGATGCTTGTGCCGCTGCCGATTCCGGCGTGCTACCACCAACCCCAGCGTATAAGGGGATCCGATCCCGATACCTGCCTCCAAGCACCTTGTGAACCGGTTTCCGCGTCGCTTGTCCGATGATGTCCCACAACGCAATATCACATCCAGCGAGTGCGTCAATAAAAAAGCCTGTATAGTGCCCACGCTCTCGCATCGCCGTGAACATGCGTTGCCAGAGGTATTCCACATCAAAAGGATCTTGCCCCATCAGTATTGGACGACACAAATCTTCTACGATTGTTTTCGATGTGCGCGGAGAGACCGGACTTTGTCCTTCGCCATAGCCGACGATGCCATCTGACGTGGTGATTCGCACGACCATTGTTTCGTGATGGCGTGCGTAGATGCAACGCCAACCTTCATCCGGTAAGTAATAATTGTCCTGTCGTTCTGATGGTTTCTCCGTTTGGAATCGGAGTGCAAAGGCTTCTACTTGTGTGATTTTCACAATTAAACGTCCTTTCTGAAACTATAAACATGCCGCCCTTACAGGGCTCGATGCTTCTTCTCAACGTATTTCTATAAACAGGTTTCCATCCGCATGGGACCTAAAAAGGGTTTTGAGGTATACAAGGTTTCAGCCTAAGACACGGCGCAGTTGAAATGCAGATCGCATTTGGGCGTGTACGCCGCAAAACAGCACCTACTGGGTCTGGGGACCGAGTCCGCCTTAAATTGATGCCTATTTTCTTGAACTTTTACTGAAATAAACGTAAAATATAAGGAGACGGTTCACTTTTCTGCGGCAACACACCAAGACGTTTTATCGACGGCCCAGCCATTCAAACCCGCATTATGTCTCTATTACATTCGCCTATGGATACGCCAAATCATGAAAAGATCACCGTGCGTACCATCCTCATATCGCTGCTACTCTTGCCGTTCATCTACAAATGGCATATCGAATGTGAAGCCCTCCGATATACCTTTCCAACATTGATGGCACCCTTCTATAGTGTTGTTTTCACACTGCTGGTCATCGCGGTGCTCAACATGGCTGTTAAAAAATACGCCGCGAAGTATGCACTGACAGGCGGTGAACTGATCAGTCTCTATGTACTGATGTCAATAACATTGCTGTTTATGTCTTATGACATGTTCCTTCCACTCGTCTCAATTATCGTTCACGCCTTCTATTTCGGCACGCCTGAAAACGAGTGGCGCGAGTTGTTCTGGAGGTATCTACCGGACTGGTTGACGATCAACGATCCGAGCGTGCTCCGCGCGTTCTATCTCGGTGATGAACCGTTTTTTGAGACCTATTATGTGATGAAATGGGTGACCCCGACGTTCTGGTGGTGCGCATTCACTTTCGCGCTGATCTTCGTGATGCAGTGTATCAATGTGATCATCCGAAAACAGTGGACGGAACAGGAACGTCTCGTGTACCCTATTGTCGAGCTCCCGTATCAACTCGCTTACAACACAAACCGATTCCTGCGGAGTCGGGCGATGTGGTGGGGCTTCGGCATCGCGTCAATTATCAGTCTTGTCAACGGACTTAACATCTTTTTTCCCTCGATTCCGGCTTTCCCCAATAAACACATACCGCTCAACGCACTATTCACTGAAAGGCCGTGGACTGCCTTTCTACACGGCGGGAATGCGATTATTGTCTATCCGTTCGCTGTTGGACTCGGTTTCCTGATGCCGCTTGAGCTGCTTACATCGTGTCTGCTCTTTTTCTTTCTTTATAAAGTGCAATATTTCGTTGCTATCCTAACCGGATTGGAGAACATCCCCGGCTTTCCTTATCCCTACGAGCAGAATATCGGTGCGTACACCGGCATCTGTGCAGTTGCGCTGTGGGGTACACGCCGACAGATTTGGCGGGCATTTCACACAGCGTTTGGACGAAGACAGATAGTGGACGCGGAGGAACCGATGCGTTATCGCACAGCATTTTTGGGGATCCTTTTTGGTGGCATATTCATCATCGGATTCGCGATGCATGGCGGAATGGCAATGTGGATCGCGGTGCTATTTTTTGCCGCGCATTTTGCGACAATTGCGATCCCGTTGACGCGTATTCGCGCACAAATCGGTTTCCCCATTCACTCAACGACCTTTATCGGACCGCATCATAGTCTTGTCAGTATGCTCGGGACGCGGCGAATCGGTGCCCGAAACCTGACGTGGTTTGCGCTCTTTTTCTGGTTCAACAGAGACAATCGGAGTCACCCGATGCCGCACCAACTCGAAGCGTTTAAGCTCGCCGAACGCGGTAACCTTGACGTGAAAGGTCTGTCTCGTCTGATGCTTATGCTGACAGTCATAGCGATGCCGCTGTGCATCTTCATGTTAGTAGATACATTCTTTGAACTTGGTGTTAACACTGGCAAAGTGGGTGGACAGATTAACAGTTTCGGTGGACGTGCATATCGCTTCCTTGAGGGCTGGCTCACTTCACCACAAGAGGCAAATAGAGGTCATATCGCCGCGATCGGGATCGGTTTCGCTGTTACGATCCTGTTGTCAGCGGTACGGAGTCGACTGTTTTGGTGGCCGATTCATCCGCTCGGCTATGGAGTATCTTTTCATCTCCACCTTTTTTGGGCAGCGTTTATCATCAGCGCGCTCGCCAAATGGAGTATATTGAAATACGGTGGACTCGGTCTCTACCGGAAAGCGGTGCCGCTCTTTCTCGGATTGGCACTCGGAGATTTTGTTATGGGGAGTTTCTGGAATATCTTGAGCATTATCCTTGATAGACCGACGTACACGTTTTACTATTAACAGTTGTCAGTTACCAGTTGTCAGTGGAATTACTGACAACTGATGGAGACCGCTACTGACAACTGAATATCTCTGAAAAAAGTTGATTTACTTGACTTCACTAAAAGTATCTGTTAATCTATTCACAAGAAAGAAACAGTACACAACCTTAAAAAAAGAGGGGTTAATGAAAAAACAGACGCTCATTTGTTTATTGATTTTTACATTTTGCGTTTTTCATAGTTTATTTCCACATACCGTTTTCGGAGATGAGGATTCCGCTGCCGAAAAGGTATTTGAAAAACATAAAACAACACTCCAGCGAGCTGATATTCAAAATGTCTTGCATGTTTTCACAGCGTCCGAGATTCAAACACGCTTGACCCCGGCGAATATGAGTCGCGTCAGTGTGAACCCGGAAGTCCTCAAAGAGTTGGCTCCAGAGGTAAAAGATTCGTTCATTACGCTCCTCAAAGCGGATGTAGAGGTCCAAGCATTATTCAACGATGCCGATTTTCAGGGGCTGCTTCAAGACCCAGAGGCACTCGAAGAACTCATTGGACTTGCCAATGCAGGTTGGATTGAACTTTTTGTTTGGACATTTCCAAGTCTGGTTCTTTTTCTGATAATTGCGGTAACGCTCTACACACTCAGTAAAGGTGCAGATTGGCTTGTTGATGAAGCCGTAACTCTTTCAACACGGTGGGGCTTAGGAAAAGCGGTCATCGGTGCGACAATTGTGAGCATCGGTACCACTACCCCAGAAGCGGCGGTCTCTGTACTCTCGGCACTACAGGGGAAACCGGGACTTGCGCTCGGTAACGCCGTCGGTTCAATTATTTGTGACACGGGACTTATTCTCGGATTGGCATCCCTGATCGCACCATTACCGCTTAACCGTCAGTTGACTTCACGACTTTCAAATGTGCAGGTCGGTGCTGGCATCCTTTTGGTGTTAGGCTGTTTCCCGTGGACATCTCCGGCGAAAGTTTTCACCCAAGGTGGCGTTTTGGCACAACTCGTCGGTGTCGTCTTCGTTGTGCTTCTGGCGTTGTATATTTGGCAATCTATCCGGTGGGCAGGTTCAATACCGTCAGATACTGAAAGTGCTAAAGAAGCACATGCAGAGGAAGGAAACGCCTTTCGGACGCTCGTTAAACTTATTGTTTCGATCGCCATCATTGTCGTCTCTGCACAGATATTGATTCCGACCGTGAGTGTTATGGCAGAACGGATTGGGGTGCCGAAACATATTATTTCAGCGACACTCGTTGCGTTTGGTACATCGCTCCCAGAACTGGTGACGGCAATAACGGCAGTCAGACGTGGGCACGGTGAGTTGGCAATCGGGAATATTATCGGTGCGGACATCCTGAATGTGCTCTTCGTTGCCGGTGTTTCAGCCGCTGCAACGCAAGGCGGTCTGCAGGCGGACGGACAATTCTTCCAGTTCTTGTTCCCGGCGATGCTATTTATTCTGATCGTCTTCCGGTGCGGTATCTTTGTGTCGGGTGACCAGCTGAAACGTCCGTTTGGGATCGTGTTGGTTGCTACATGGCTTTTGGTGACAATCCTGAGTTACGTCCTCTCAATTGAGATGCATTAGAGGTATAGCAGTTAGCTATCAGCCATCAGCAGTCAGTTAAGAGAATTTTTGCTAAAATAAATTGTTCTCTAATGGTTACCAAAAGTTGATAGTTTCCGAGTTCGCTTGAAAACCGCATCTACCTGATTGGAGACTCAAAGCGGTAGTGCGGTAGTCAAGAATGAGAAACCAGATAGCCTTTATTTTCAAATGTGGTTCTTGGCAAATTTGTGAAAGTATGTGTTAGTATAATCCAAATTTCGACAAGTGTTCATGAAGTTTCAAAGGAGGCACAACAATGAACAACGATCAATCACCTGCGAAAGAAGTCTACCACGCGCCGGCGTTTGCGGATTCAAAACCTGAACTCGCAGCCCCCGGAGCTACACCTGAACGGTTGGCGCACTTGAGGGAGCACGGTTTCGTTATCATCACCGATTTTGTTGATAATCCGTGGATTCCAATCCTCCGAGAAGCGGGCAGACGCGTTACGCAAGCGTGCGCACCAGAGAACGGCTACGATGTTATCGACTGTTCAAAGGGATACGTTCACCGCGCAGGTGAAAACGAACCCTGGGCAATCCGAGGTTTGATCCATCCTGCATTTAAAGAACCATGTTTTACTGAATTTTACGGATCTCCTGATTTCACCAATTTCGTCAAGGCTTGGTGTGGTGTGGAATCTGAAGACCTTGTGATGACGAACATACTCCTCTGGTGTAATCCGCGTAAAAATGAAAACAAACTCGGTTGGCACCGAGACGTGACATGGTGGGGTACTGGAAAAGGTTACTTCTCACAAGAAGATGTCCGCGGAGAGGGGACCGAAGATTATTCTGAGGAGGTTGAGCGGATCCGCTGGAAAGAGATTCAAGAAAAGAACGAAAAATCTATCACCGATCGGAACGGCGTAGGTATGTTTCTGGCACTCGCAGATGACGAATGCCACGAACTCGTTGTGGGGAGTCATCATCGCTGGCGCACCGCGGTTGAGCACGACGTGCTGCTCCCAAAATCCATGAAGGATCAGGGTGTACCCTACACATCGAGTTGGAACGGCACGGACCCACTCCCCAGTCAAGTGGCGATTCGACTCAAGGCAGGCGAAGCACTCATCCGTAACGGCGCAACGATCCATACCGGACACACCGTGCCTGAGCGCGAACGCAATACCCTGTCAATCGGTTGGTCAAAGTGGGGCGGTCCCTCCGAGGAAGAGCCAAAGGTCGCCGACGCGCGATTCGCGTGGCAACTCGATCCTGCTGTCGGTGAGGTGCTTCCATACGAATGGATGAAGATCGCATGGGACCGCTGGGCAGCAAACTTTAAACTCGGGGATAGGCTTGAAGACCGCTATGCTGGCTTTGACATCCAGCGCATCAAGGCAGGCGAAGTCGCCGGGTGGCGAACCGAATTGGAACGCCAAGCCGCCGCCGCAGGGGATGCATGGGAACGATATCAAACGGTATCTTAAGGTGAAAAAATGTAGAGGCGGATCTTCGGATCCGCCTTTTTTGTTTTCTGTCAAAGCGATTCAATTATTGTCTGAACCAGGATTTTCGGGATTCAAGGATTTCCAGGATCTATAGGTGGCAAGGTTGGGAAACCTCACCAGCGAATAGGGGTGTGACGTGATCGTGTGGAGTCCAGCGCGGTTGCAAACCGCGCCTACCGGGGTTGAGTCGTGGGGCGAGACGGATGTGCCGCGACGGGTTCTGACGGATAAGCACTGATGGCTGATAGCCATTAAGCCGGTGGTGCGATGAGACGGACAAAGGAACGAGATACCTCATCTAACTCATCCCGCACCGCTGCATCGAGTTCCCAACCGACCCCGCCGAGTGTATCGTCGAGCTGCTCAATTGTATCGCTGCCGCTGATTGCGACGGTAACCTCTGGATGCGATAACACCCATGCTACAGCGAGTTGTGCGGGGGTTTTGCCCAACGCCGCTGCGAGTCGCTTGAGCGTTGTAATTACCTGCCCAGTCGCGCCACTCATCCGTTGCGTAAATTCATCACGGAGTCGTGTCCCCCATAAAGTACCAACTGGCGGCGGTTCATCTGGAGAATAGACCCCACTTAACAGACCAACCGCTAACGGGCTATAACACATCACACCTAACCCTTCCTCACGCACCAAACCGAACATCTCGGTTTCCAAATCCCGATTCAGTAGGTTATACATGTTCTGAAT
>JAKZUG010000561.1:0-7780 GCA_047516705.1 Candidatus Poribacteria bacterium
ACATAGAACGCTCGAAAATCAACGTCTTGCGTTTGAGAACCGTCAACTCCAATCACAAATAGATGAAAAGGAAGGTTTACGCCGATTCACAGGCAATTCACCCCAAATCATCAAAATTCGTGACATGATAACGCAGATTGCACCGACGAAAGCCACTGTGATGATTCACGGCGCACGCGGAACCGGCAAAGAATTAGTCGCCCGTGCAATTCACCACCGAAGTTTGCGGCACGGTTCTCTCATTGCTTTTAATTGTGCAACACTAAACGAAAATCTGGCAGAATCTGAACTCTTCGGACATGAACGCGGCGCATTTAGTGGGGCATATTACCAACGCAAAGGCAGATTTGAACTCGCACACGGCGGTACCCTATTTCTTGACGAAGTTTCACAACTCAGTCTATCCAATCAAGCGCGCCTTTTGCGCGTACTTGAAGAACGTGAATTTGAACGGCTCGGCGGCGACAAAACCATTCAGGTGGATGTCCGCTTCGTATGTGCCACAAACCACGATTTAGAAACTGCAGCCAAAAGGCGAGAGTTCCTCCCCGATCTCTACGACCGACTCAACGTGGTGCCTATCCATCTCCCGACACTTCAAGAACGTATTGAAGATGTTCCGTTGCTCGTGAAGGATTTTCTTGAAGAGTTTTGCCTACAAAATGGAAAATCTCTGATAACCATCGTACCAGAAGCTATTAGAACATTGATGAAATACGAATGGCCAGGGAATGTGCGCGAATTGAAAAACTGCATTGAGGGGCTTGTTGTGATGTCCACTCAATCAACGATCCAACAAATTGACTTACCTGAACGCATCCTCAAAACAACCGGAATAGCGTTTTCAAACCTACTTTCAGTTCCCGACATCTGGAAGCCAGTTGACACAGTCGAGGATAAACAGCGTTTAAATGTGAACGTCGGTATGTCCCTGGATGAAATTAACCGAGAGGCACTGCGAGCGACACTCGAATCTGTGGACAATAATAAAGCAAAAGCCGCGAAAATACTCAAAGTAAGTCGACGCACAATCCAACGGAAAGTAAAAGAATATGGTTTGTCCGACGAACCAGAACTATAGCGTTGTGCCTACATCTCGGTCTTAATGGTCCTGAGACAATAGTTTCTGTTTATTCTTGTAAACCTGTTTGTAGTAGTCTACGCGTTTGAGTTGCCATGCCGCCGCTTCGTCAATGACGACAACCGTTCGTGGATGCATCTGTAACACCGATGCTGGCACTTCCGCTGTAATCGGGCCCTCTACCGCGTTTGTGATCGCTTCTGCTTTTGATTCGCCGCTCGCCAACAGTAGACACTGTCTCGATTCCATAATTGTACCTACTCCCATTGTAATCGCCATCTTCGGGACAGCCTCAACAATGCCGCCGAAATGCGGCGCGTTCGCCTCAAGGGTACTCTGCGCCAGCGTTTTAATGCGAGTCCGGGAGCCGAGGGAAGAACTCGGTTCATTAAAACCGATATGTCCGTCTTTTCCGATGCCGAGTACTTGGATGTCAATGCCACCAGCATTCACAATCTCCGCTTCGTACCTCTCACAGAATTCCTCATGTCCGACCACTGTACTCTGTGGAATATGGCAATTCTCCGTCGGAATATTGACGGCATTAAAAAAGTGGGTCGCCATAAAGGTATGGTAGCTACACGGATGATTCGGTGGAATCCCAACGTACTCATCAAGGTTAAAAGTAGTCACGTCTGAGAAATCAAGTCCGCCTGTTTTATGCATCCGTACTAAGGCTTCGTAAAGCCCGATGGGTGTGCTGCCGGTAGCGAGTCCCAAAACCAGGTTCGGCTTTTTTAAGAGCGCATCTCGGATGATTTCAGCCGCGACCTCGGCAAGCTGCGTATAAGTGGGTTGAATAATAACTTCCATTTATTTTATAAGTCCGATTTCCAAACGTGATAACACGGTTTGTAGGGCAAGACTGTTGTGCCTCAGCCTATACATTATTGTTCAGACGGTTTATTGTCAACTTAATCTGATATTACACAATGCCAGCGATAATTTTACTCATATCATCGCTGATGCTATGCACCCTGCCTTCCGGGTTGTCCCCATCAACGGGTAGCTCTGCTGTCATGTAATCGTCATATCCGATATCTTCAAATGCTTCCATGACGGCGTTCCAATTGATTGTGCAGTCTTCAATCAGGTAGGTGAACCGACTCTCATTGGCGTTGAACCCTTTGACGTGTACTTTAGAGATACGACTCCCCAAAGAGCGAATCCAGTGTTGTGGATATCCGTACAGCACGATGTTCCCTACATCAAAATAGGCGGTCACCGTTTCACTTTCAAACTCGTCAAGATAGCGACAAAATTCTATCGGGCTGAGCAGAAATTTATTCCAAACGTTCTCAAGCGCAATTGTGATGTCCATCGCTTTTGCATCTGGAATCAGTTTATGAATTTCCGCTTGTGAACGTTGATATGCGTCCTCATAACGGGTCTTATCATTGACAACGGCAGGAACGAGCAGCACAACGTCTGCACCGACAGTCGTTGCGGTTGCTATTGAATCAAGCATTCCCGCTCGCGAATCGGCACGAACATCGGCATCTTCATCGGAAAGCGGAGATCCCCAGTGTTTGCTATTCATCACACTGATGACTTCTAAGCCGTGTTGTGTGGCAATCTCTTTTGTCTCACGTCGATCATCATCATTTCCGAGAGTGCCGATTTCAACACCGTCAAATCCTGCTTCTTTCGCAAGTTTAAACCGTGCTTCGGTCGAATTGCCGGGTACTGAGCCGATACATATTCCTTTTTTCATTTACTCTCCCTTTTGGCTTGCGCCGTTTGAATCTTTGAGCGTAGTTTGCTGTATGCATCCACATTCGGTGCTAACGAAATGGCTTGATTAATAGCGTCCAAAGCCTGTGCATACTGTGCATTGCGGTAGTAGGTGTACGCAAGTGTGTCATAGTGTTTCGCCGTCGGTGCCAAAGCGACTGCCTGCTGTGCCAAATTGATCGCTTGTTGCATCTCTTTACCGAGTCCCGCATAGAGACGCGCGAGGTTATTGTGTGCCTCTGCGGCTGTGTTATCAACAGCAATCGCATGTTTGAAAGCTGCAATTGCTGGCTCAAATTGGTGTTGATTGATATAGATAACGCCCAATTTTATCTGGACTTGTGAGTTATCTGGCGCAATTTCTGCGGCTTTCTCATACACCCGGACAGCTTTCTCAAGTGCACGTTGTTCGACAAATACCTCGCCGAGGTGAAGATACGCTGGCAGATAGGACGGGTGCACCTGTGTGGCAACTTCATAAATTTGTGCTGCTTCTGTTAAGTTGTCATAAGCCTCATGAAGTTCGCCGAGTTTGATATATAGCATCGGCACGTTCGGATTTGTGTACAGTGCCTCTCGGAATTGGTGCATCTGATCCTCGTAAGTCTTTAAACGTTGGAACTGCGCCATAGCCGCTGCGGCTTGTGCTTTGTCTCCAAGCTTTTGGTAGGTGAGTGCGCGCCTATAATGCACCTGCGATGAATATCGGTTTCGCACGAGTGCGGCATCGTAATATTCCATAGCCTGCAGGAGGCGATTCTGCATCTCTGCGACTCTACCCAATCCGTAGTAAGATTCAGTATGGTTTGGGTTCAGGCGGATACCCTCCCGGTAAGCCTTTTCAGCAGCATTGAATCTGCGTTGGAGAATGTATACATCGCCAAGATGGATATGTGCTTCTGCGGTTTCTGTCAACAGCGTGAGTGCTTGTTTAAGGTGGTTTTCAGCAATCGGTAACTCGCCTTGCGCTTTGTAGACGATCCCTAATTGCATGTGCGCGTTCCCGTGCACCTCTTGTGGTGCTTTAAATGCCAATGCTTTCTGATATGCTGATGCAGCCTGATCAAGGTTATTGAGTTCCTGATGGATAATACCGATATAGTATTGGGCGAGGCTGCTAATGTCGTCTGAGGTGGCGAATTCTTTTTGGATGGCTTGAAATTCGGCGAGTGCCAGATCGTACTGCTCCGCATCAAGGTAACGGACACCGCGTTCAAATCGGCTGTTAACTTCCTGTTCAGCATCGCACCACTCTGCCGTCGGTGAAAGCGAGACAAGCAGGGCAAAAGAGAAGATGAGACTTTTGACTATGAAGGGTAGAAAGCATCGACGAGTAGACATGCAGAGATGAGAATATGAATAGGGACAGCATGAGAGCCGTCCCTATATTTCGGGATGTGAAATTAATCACGACGCGTCTTCATCTGCCCCCACGTCGTGGCGAGTTTGTTTTCCGGTTCAACAGGAAGGAGCTTACCGTCCATAACATCTTCAACTTCATCGGCATCAAGTGCTCTGTCGTAGACATAGAGATCATCAAGGTAGAACTTCGCAGAGTTATAACCGCTTTTACCGATATACATTTTCTCTGCTCCTTGCACATGATCTTTCGGGACACCCGGTTCCGCGACTTTTTTGCCATTGACATAGAACGCCAACTTGGCACCTTCTTTAACACCTGCGATATGATACCATTCGCCAATTTCAAACGTATCGTCTTCTCCATCAGGACCTGCGCAGTTTGTGCCCTGGTTACCAGGTTCAAACCGATAGTGGATGTGCAGAGGCACACGGTTACAGGTCCATATACCGGGTGAACGGTCAGAACCCGGAGCTTTTTTCGCTATAATTTGATCCCAGCCACCGGAGTTCGCCTTGGTAAAGTTGAGCCAGAAGAGAAAGGAGTTGTCCTGATAATCTTCTAATTCTTTAAAAGAATCAACTGTCACACTGTCACCCGCCCCTTCAAATAATATCGCGCCTTTGCCGTGGACGACCTCATCGGTGACAATTTTCGCGCCATCAACCAGGTCACCATCATTTTTGCCACCGGTTTCATCTACAATCTTTCCGCCTTTTTCTGAATCGAAACTGAAGTAAAGGATTAAGCCGTCGTCTTGAACTGCGGCGTATGTGGTGAGCGTGCTGCCTACCATTAGTAAGGCAACAGCGAGTACATACATAACTAAACGCATAAGTAACCTCCTCATGTCTTAAACGATTAATGTGCTATGCGAGGACCTGTATTAGGGGCAGCTTCCAACCGTCCCTTGATAGAAAGGCTCGCGTTTTAACCCACAAAGGTATTTTATAGCAAAACCGAAAAATAAATAGACACCTCCCTCCCACGGTAGGGTTTTTGCTGGGGTGTTTCTTCAAGGTTTCCTAACCTCGCCGATGCGGAGTGTCCAATTAATTCTAAACCTTACTATAATAGAAACGCTTAAATATGTCAAGAAAAAGATGATGCCTGATTTCGGATATGCCTATAATTAAAACGAAGGGAGTTTAAGAAGGGTGAAATTCAAGACTGTTCCTGTATTATACTAAACTTTGGACAATTTTTGAGAGTTCTTAGGTGATAAACTCGATTGAGAAATACCTTAGGCATCTGTCGAAACTCAAAATCTTTTTTTATACACATGTCGCCCCTCTGGGGCTTATCCTCGGGATCCGATAGCATTTCTATAAACATTCCGCCCCGCTGGGGCTGCGTTTTCTGTTTTGAAATGTCTTTTTCTATGAGTTGGGTCAAGGAAACAAAAACGCGTAATATTAGACAGGTTTTCGGTTGACAGTAGCCGCTACTGTTGATCAACGGGTGGCAATACTATCCAGATTGTCCAAACTTTAGTGTATTGTAAGGAACAGATAAAAACTTTGACGGGTAGATATGCACAGATGGGAAAATGGATGTGGGACGGTATGAGAACCGTCCCATATTTGGTAGTGTGAAATTAATCACGACGTGTCTTCAGTTGTCCCCACGTCGTAGTGAGTTTGTCTTTCGGTTCAACAGGGGTGAGATTACCCTCCATAACATTCACGACCTCATCAGCACTGAGTGCTCTATCGTAGACAAAGAGCTCGTCGAGGTAGAAAAGTGCAGAAGCATAACCCGTTTGACCAATATACAGTTTCTCAAGCCCTTGTGCATGAGCTTCGGGAACAGTCTGTTCATCGACCACTTCGCCATTCATGTAAAACTTGAATTGGTTACCTTCTTTGATACCGGCGACGTGGTGCCAGTCCCCGATTCCAAATTCATCACCTTCACCATCAGGACCCACACAATTGCTTCCGGCGTTTCCTGGATTGAACCGGTAGTGGATGTGCAAGGTAACGCGGTTACAGGTCCATATACCGGGAGATCGGTCTGAACCAGGTGCCTTTTTCGCGATGATTTGATTCCAACCACCGGAGTTCGGCACAACAAAGTTGAGCCAGAAGAGATAGGAGTTGTCCGTATACTCTTCTAATTCTTTGAAGGAATCGACCGCCACACCGTCAGCACCATCGTCGCAGTACAACGATCCTTTACCGTGGACGACCTCATCGGTAGCAATCTCCGCGCCAGTGATTAGGCCATCATTCCCGCCACCGGTTCCATCTTCAACGAATCCGTCGTCTTCTGAATCAAAACTGAAGTAAAGGATTAAACCCTCATCTTGAACTAAGGCATGTGTGGTGAGCGCACTACCTACGATTAGTAGCGCAACAACGAATAAATACGTGATTAAACGCATGAGCAAACCTCTTCATAATCTTAAAGAAATTAATATTCTATGCGAGCAGATTGTATAAGGGACTTTCAACCGACCCTTTTAATTTAATGGAAAGGCTCGCGTTTTAACTTAGAATAATATTATAAAAGAAACACTTAAATATGTCAACAAAAATTGCATCCGTAACTTTCTAATCCAATTTCCCAATAAAAAATAGATGATGTCTGATTGTGGATATGCTATAATTAAAAGCAAAGCAATAGATGAAATTCGGGACATTTATAGTATTGTTGCTGATATATTGCTGTTCCGTGCTACATTGAAATATAACCGTGAAAGTCTTGGAGTAGTTCTATAGTCATGCAGTCTGTTGTACCCAGCGTCTGTTTAGCAAGGGAGTATCGCTTTGAAAAAGGTTGCGAGTTAGTAATTGTTTGGTTTTACAGGGAGTTATGCCAAAAATGAAGCCCACCAATAACCAATCTATCTATGTCGTTGCCATCTGTGGAAGCCTGCGGGAGGGGAGTTCAACGCATGCTGCGCTCCAAATCGCACTTTCTGGCGCGAAAGATGCGGGTGCCGAGGTCGAATTGCTTCAACTGAGTGAGTATGAACTCGTTTTTCAAGGTTCTGTCGCTAACGAAGATGACTATCCACCTGGCGTGTTCAAACTCCGGGAAAAGGTGAAACGCGCACACGGTATACTTCTCGGCTCTCCTGAGTACCACGGCAGCTTCAGCGGTGTCCTTAAAAGTGCACTCGATCTCATGGGCTTTGATGAGTTTGAGCATAAGGTCGTCGGACTCATCGGTGTCTCCGGTGGACGGATGGGAGCCGTAAACGCGCTTTCTATGTTGCGCACGGTTGGCGCCGCGCTCCACGCTTGGGTCGTCCCGAAAGACGCATCTATCCCGAACTCATCTAAGGCATTTGATGCCGACGGTAATTTGCACGATCCTGAATTAGCGGCACGCGTCAAAGCCGTAGGCGAACAAGTTACCAAATTCGCCGCACTTCGGAATTCAGTATAAATCCAAAACGACAACGAATTGAGACAAAGAAAATCTGGCAGGTTAAATGAACGAAATACACAACTGGAACGCATGGATTGGCACAGATGAAGCGGGAAAAGGTGATTATTTCGGTCCACTCGTTGCTGCAGCCGTTTACGTGGACGCAGGATGCCGCGAAACTTTCTCAGATATGGGTATTACTGATGGGAAAAAGCTATCAAACCGTC
>JAKZUG010000562.1:0-3028 GCA_047516705.1 Candidatus Poribacteria bacterium
GAACTTTCGCATCCTCAATGTCAAACAGGATGAAGAAACCCAAACCGAGACACTCCTTTTAGCCAATCTCCTCAGTTTCTATGAGCAACGACGCTATTTCAAGCAAAACACAAACGAAGTACGTGCCTACGGTTTAGATTCTCCACTATGGGCATTTGTCGGCAGTAAAGTCAACGCTGTCTATACCGAAAACCGTCGCGCTCGCTCCGATGTCCTTAACGTTATCCGATTTCTGCACAAGTTTCTGAAAAACGAAGGAAATTGGGCAATCAACACGATTGAGAAGATTTTCGATGGTGATTCAGGCTTATCCGATGACGACACTGATATTTTCCACAACCGACTCAGTTATCTCATAGGTCTCGGCGAAACATCAGCGCAAATCTACAACAATATCCTCGACGAAGTGTTTCACACTAACACAAGCGGTGCATTGCAGCTACGGGATGTCCAAAATGCTCAAGGCGAAATTGCACTGAAAACCACCCACGGAAGGGAAGACTTTGGTCTCATCTACATTGGGGATACCTCTAAATTCAAAAATCTCGTCAACGAGGATGGTGCAGACATTGATATGCAATCCGAAGATGTCCTCACCGAAAGCCTCTTTAGCGACATCAACAGACCTGACAGCGGGATCAACATCCTCATCGGTGCCAAGAAGTTCATTGAGGGATGGGATAGCTGGCGTGTCACCGCCATGGGACTGCTCAATATAGGCAGACAGGAAGGCTCCCAAATCATCCAACTGTTTGGTCGCGGTGTCCGCTTACGCGGCAAAAACATGAGCCTTAAACGGAGTGCAGCTCTTGGTGGCGAGCATCCACCGAATCTCCCTCTCTTAGAAACCTTAAACATTTTTGCCGTCCGTGCCAACTTCATGGCACAATTCCGAGATTACCTCATGCGGGAAGGGATCGAGCTTGATGATCCCATTCAACTGGAAATCCCTATCGTTTCCAACGAAAATTTTATCGCGCGTCGTCTTTTTGTTCCGACAGTCCTACCATACGACGAAAATGCTAAAGGACAGTGTGTCCCACTCACAGTCAATATTAACGCTTACATCACTCACACTACCCAAATAGTTGAAATTATCGGGAGCAGTTCACAAGAAGGTATCCGAGGGAGCCGGTCAACAGCAGCCTTAGAACGTAAAATTAAAAAAGAGAGCTTAGATCTATTGGATTGGGAAAAGATCCATTTAGAGTTACTTGAATACAAACAGGAAAAACAGTTTCACAATCTCATCTTTGATACCGAGATCCTCCAAACAATTATGGAGCCAGAGCAAGAACTGTACGGTCTCACCGTTATAGCAGAATCGGAAGTCAATCCAACGTCACTGGAGGAGGTTACACGCTTACAGGAATTAGTAATTACGCTTCTCCGCAAGTATATTGCCAAATTCTATCGCATCATTCAGCAGCAGTGGAGTGGCAACAGAGTGAAACTGAAAACCTTAGACAAAAACGATGCAAACTTCACAGATTGGAGGGTCTATATTCCGCGAGACGAAGCACAGGAACTTGAACCGCAAATCCAAAATCTAATAGAGAGTGGCGAGATATACGGACCTAATGCAACAAATCTCCCTAACGCCTACAATGACAGGCACTTATATCAACCACTTCTCGCTATTACCAATGCCAACGATTCGTGGCGAACCACACCGCCAGCCTTAGAAGAAAGCGAACAACAATTTGTAAAAGACCTGCGCAACTATATCCGCCAGCAACGCGAAGGACATCTCGCGGAAAAAGAGGTATTCCTCTTACGCAACCAGAGTCGAGGCAAAGGAATCGGATTCTATGAAAACGAAGGCTTTTATCCCGACTTTATTCTCTGGATAGCCGAAGGTGCGAAACAACGCATCGTTTTCATAGAACCCCACGGCATGGTGCATGATGCCATCAACGAGCATAACGAGAAAATCACCCTCTTCAAAAGACTACGGACTCTTTCTTATGAACGCTTCCGTGGCGAACATGTCCAAATGGATTCCTTTATCATCTCAAAAACTGATTTTCAAGTTCTCCGGCGCAGAGAAGGTATGGGTAGACCGGAATTTGCAGAAGAATGGCACATCCTTTTCCGCGATCCTGCCGATCCGGCCTACCTCTCCCCAATCTTTGAAGAACCGGATCGTGATGCCTTGCCGTAATCCGAATGTAGAAAACGAGATTTCGCCTGCCTTCTTTACAAGGGTAATAACTTCGCTCCCCAGCTTTGCAGTTCCAGTGTAGTTTTATTTGAAAATTGGATTGATCGTTCGGAATTTGAGTGAACCTTTTATCTCAATCTCGGTTATGATTTGCCTTACATCTGTCTTGGATAAAATCTCCAACTTCCAGAATGATCGCAAAATTTCAGCCAAGTTGATACAACGAATACCGTTTGCTTGACAGTGATGCTTCACTCGACGCTCATTGCTTGCAAAAACAGCATCGAGGCGTTTACAGATTGCCATGGATTCACGTTCACCCGCGGCGAGTGTATAGGGTAAGGACTTTAGAAATGCGTCGTCTATAGGTAGGGGACGGTGGGTTTGGATCTGTTTTTGGGTTAGTAACACCGTAATATCTTGGGCAAAGTGAAATCCCTTTAAAGCACCAATTTTGACTTCATTTTCCACAGCAAGGGCAATGTGGAGCCGTTCTTGATTGAAAACGGCAAACAACAATGGCAACCGCTGAATCTTTGCGAAGATCGAAAGAACATCAGTATCAACAAAAACTAAGGTTATGACTCCTCAGGTCTCTCGTTTGATGTGTGAAGGCTGTTGATTACTGAAACCCTTGTTTCTAATTCCTCTACAGAATCGACTTCGGTCTCTTTTATGATACCTCTCGCCTTCAGAATCTCTTCAAATTCAAAGCGGGGCATTCCAGCTAACTCAGCGGCTCTACCGAGCGTCACTTCACCTTTGCGATAGGACTGGATTGCAGCATCAATACGTGAGGCTTTTTTAGTCTGGAGCAGGCTTTCCAGCGCAGCAACCATCACTGCATGAGGATCCGGATAAAGA
>JAKZUG010000563.1:0-5391 GCA_047516705.1 Candidatus Poribacteria bacterium
ACCAAACTCGCCTTCGTCAGCTTTCAGCAAGATCCTCGCACGGGTGAGCTTTCGCGCCGATTCAGTCCCTGAAGAGATCAGAGCCATCAGATAATCTCGTTGACAACCATCAAGTTTAACGGGGTATCGTTTCGCTGGCATAAGAGCCTCCAAGTTACAGGATTTATTACGTTGGCTCTAAGGATACAATTTTTTACATTAACTATCAAGATAAACTTGACACAGCACTAGTGTGCTTGTAGTGTAAAACTAAAACAGAGTGCTTATAGAAATTTCGTTGTGCTATTTAGCAAGTTTTCGGCTTGCAAGCTAGGTCGAAAAAGGCAGCACCACAATTGTGCCATTGGCATGCCCGTCCGATGTCTCAATCTGGATAGGACTGTCTGCTTCTGTGACTGCGACTCTAACGTACCCCAAAGCGACCTTTTTTCCGAGCGTTGGTGCAAAGGTCGCACTCGTAATCCAACCGACCTCTTTGCCAGCGTTGAAAATCCGCGCACCTGGACGAAGTTCGCAGTCGTCTTGCGATGTTGGGTTATCATCAATTTCAATGCCGCGCAGCAGACGATTCGGGTGTCCGCGATATTTCATCCGTGCGACAATCTCTTGTCCGATATAACACCCCTTCTCAAAATCAATGGCGTGTTCTAATTCTGCTTCAAGAGGGATAACAGTATCAGTCAATTCTGTCCCATATCTCGGTATGCCAGCCTCAATCCGCAGTGACTCAAGTGCATCCCATCCAATAGGCTGAGTGTTAAATTGTGATCCTTCAGTCATCAATGCTTCCCAAAGCGATGCCAACGCCTCAGTGGCGGTATAAAGCATGTAGCCGACTTCACCCGTAGTATTTGTCCTTACACAGACGATCGGGTGTTTAAAAAGGGCATCTACTTCACGAACGCAGCTGTGGCGTTCTGGTAAAGCAGCAAGATCGCTCATGTTTAGCACAGATTGAACGAGCTCCGACGATTTGGGACCGTGAACAGCAATTGCGCCAGTTTCAGCGGTCACATCAGACAGTTCAATGTCATCAGCGATGATATATTTGTCCAGTTCACTGAAGAGATTTTCTGCGACTTCAGGTGCAGTGTCAACAGTGATTGCCTCTTCAAGGACATAGATATTTAAATCGGCGATAATTTTGCCGCGATGGGTTAAGAGCATGGCGTAGGTGCCTTGTCCTGCTGAGAGACTTTCAACATCGTTGGAGATGATGCGGTGTAGAAATTTTGCGCGATCATCGCCAGTTAATTGATGCCTGCTTCGGTAAGATACATCAACAATACCGACACTATTACGTACAGCGTGATGTTCGGAAACAGCATCGGTAAACTGGACGGCGATATTCCAACCTTGGTGTCTTTCGGCAAAGGTCGCGCCGAGCTGCTCATGAATGTGATGAAGTGGTGTTGTTTTCATAGAGTTGTCAGTTATCAGTTGTCAGTTAACGTTTTTACGCATAAAAATGTCTTATGTATAAAGTGACGAGACCGATGACTGAAAACCTAAACCTCCTAAGATGGATAACCAATAACTTTGAGCGTCAACTCGTCTTCAACATCTTATAGCGCGAGAGTTGATGATCAAAACTAACATCTCCTAAAAGATGCGATCCAAGCGTAAAATAATTTGTGGATTTCGTAAAGAAAATGACGCATCAAGCGGTTCTGCGACTTCAACAGCGACTGTCCACGGTGAAAGAGTCCCGAACGGATCTATGAAAACGGAACATCCAACACCGATTGAAGTTTTAAGCCGTGTCGTAAAAGCCTCAAAATCGGAAAAGGGTGCGTCGCCATGCCACCAGACGCTGCCTGTATCCAAGAAACAACTGAGTGCCCATCCGAGTACGGCATCAGGGTCCCTACGGATAGTCTCTCTGATGAACCGATATTCAAGGTTGAGTAGCAAGCGATTATCTCCTGCGAATCTGTTAAAATCATAACCACGCAAGGTATTACCACCACCAAGGTGAAGGAGCCGTTGTCTGGGCAAAGGGGCATCAGAAAAATCACCTGCGACTCTAATGTTCAAGTGGTGTGAGCCCGACAGAGGCGTGTAGCGTGCTATTTCAAATCGGTAGAAATTGAAGTCGTAATCACCACCGAAATATTGCCCCGTCATCTCGACGGCAAATTGTCCGCGCCATCCGCGCCGAGTTCGTTCATTTGCAGAAAACAACGTGTGGAAATACTGTATGCTTGTTGACCTGTGGTCCCGGGTATCAAATGCCAAGACGAGAGCGAGGTTTCTCAGTTGCCCGCGATCAATCCGAGCATTGCCCCGTTTGATCAGGTTGCGGTTTAAGTAACTCCAATTCGTTGATTTGGAGAGGTTACCGTGTTGTTCTCCTGTGAATTCCAGTCTAAGATAACTCCATTCCGAGGGTGCGTAGGTAATCCATCCTTGGGAACCCCAACGTTCATAATAATTCTGAAATGCGGAACCGTAATAAGCGGCACTCAGGGTGGCATCACCGTGATGCAGATAGGGACTAGAACTGACATCGGTAAGCTTATAGAAACTCCCGCCGAGTTTAAGCGGTTGTCTCTTGAAGAACCCTTTTTCGACACCGGCGTGATAGTTCCATATTTTGCTTGCAAATCCACGACTGATTGAACCGAAAACCTGCTCTTTGCCTGTGAAGTGAGTGGCGAGTGTTCCACCTACCCCAAGCATTAACCCGTGAACACGATTGAATTGAATAATTGGAAAACCACCGGGTTTGATTATAGGTTGTTCTTCAATCTCAACAATCATGATATTTTTCCCACCCTCGCGCTGGACACGCCAATCCCGAACAGATTTAAAGTGCTCATTATTTTCACGGAGTTCCTTGCCCATGCGGTTGATCTTTGATCGTCCAAGGGTATGGCGGTAAATATCGGGTGTTTGTGAACTCCGTTTTCCACCAATGCCTTCAGTCTTTAGGTCAAGAGCCGACAACAGTTCTGCGCGCGAGATCCGAGTGTTACCGGTGAAACGAATTTCGTGTAACATGCCTTCGTCAATGCTAAATTCAAGGGTATTATTAACTAATTGATGCGTAACGGTGGCGAATTCATATCCACGGTTTGAATAGAAATCGGCAATTAGCTGCTGCTTGCGTCTCGCAGCTTCGACAGCGAGATAACCGGGTTTTAACTGAAACCACTCCGTGATGAAGTGTGTGGGAAAACTTCTATTTCCGTCAATCCTAACCAGCTGGGCAAGTACTACAGGGGCTTCTGTAACTCGGATATGCACACTGACAACTGGCAAAAATACGGGCTCCCCAGGCGCGAGATGCCCTTGTCTTGTCTCCAAACGTACATCCTCAAACAAGTCATGGTCTCGCAATTCCGTAATTAGCCATGCAAGCTGCGAATCTGCGATAACATCTCCGGGTTGAATGGGAATGTTCTGTTGAACAACTTCTGTCGGAATTTTGGTATTACCTTCAATTTCAATCGCTGTAACCCGAAATTTTTCTTCGAATGTAAAGGTTTCCGAGGAAGGCGGTGGTGCCTTTACCAAGCCCAATACACCCATCGCCGGTGCATAGCGTTCAGAAAGTATACCCATATACTGATGCGGTGCATGCGGCCACCACGGATGTTCACTATCATAAGTTGGTAGCCAATAACTATATTCTCTTTGGGCCTTAGGCACGAGGTCTTCCGTATTGCTAACATTACTATATGCCTTACGATGGATGTTAAAAAGCCATCTGTTTTCAAAGGCAGGTACGTCTTGCGAGTCCGACTTAGCAGGTTTTTCCAACATCTCACGCGGGAGGGCAACTTCGATGCTCCAAAAGGTGGTGTTAATCTGCGTAGCGACCTTTGCATCTGAATTCCATTTGCTATCGGCATCAAACGCTGTCTGCATAGTCTTCCGATCCAAAGTGAGTTGGACATCATGCGGTGCAAATCGGAAATCAGGTTGACCGGGGACGTTAACCTTTTGATCAAGGAACGCGCCAATGGGGTTGATAACAAGGTGGTAGTAACTGTCGGTTTGAAGGTTGGGATCAATCAGGATTTCAATACACTCGTCTTCCCAAATAGGGGAATCCCGCTGTGTCTGTGAGATATGCGGAAGCTGCGATTCAGCGACGTACGCCTTTACACCGATATATAGATTTTCAGCGTCCCATATCAGAAAGGTCTCAGTTGGATTCTGTGGTTCACCTGTGCCATCCGCGTTCTGAAACGGAGAGAGTGCCACCGCCTTCTGCCACACTATTTCAGATAAGTTACCATCAACAACGGGTGGTTCTGCTGTCTCCGGTACAGGTTGGGTAGAATCTTCAAACGGATCCGATGCAATATCAAAGGGTGTATTCTCGTCATTTGGTGAACTCGGTAGCAGCGAAATCGCATCGGTAGCTTTTAAACGAAATAGGGGACCCCCATCGTTAATAAGCGTTAGCGATGTATCATTATCAATTTGCGTGGGGAGGTTGATAACAATCTGTTGCTTTTCGCTCTCAAGTTCGACATCGACAGCGTAATTTTCAGGTAATTCTAATCGGATACCGCCCCCCTGTGCAGTCACATCCATCGGTGCTGCAACAGTGTCAAGTATAGTCAAACCGATTGAACCGTTCTGTGTCTCCAATTTGTTCTGTCCCTGCGTTAGCAAAATTTTCCCATCAATGCGTCCTTTTTTTAGTGTAACATTGTAGTTACCCAATGTCTCATCTAACTTGACATTCCCTGTTTCTGTCGCAATTTCTATCTTGCCTCTGATACGCTTGAGCCGTATATCTCCTGTTTTCGCTTGGATTTTAACAGAAACATCTGGAGGGGTCTTAATCGTACACTTCAACTGGAGTTGCTTTTGGAGAGTTGTGTGCAGATCCCTAATATTGGGAAAAGGGTTAGGTTTTTCGTCGGTAGTATCCGCTTCTGGCAATTTTACCTTCAACTGCAGTATACCATTAGTCTGTGTTCCTATTAATGAGATGTTCTCCAAGTAGTTCCGAATCAGAACATCACGCGCTGTTTTTGTCGCTTGTGTCTGTTTTTCAAGGGTGACACCGATGACCTCACCCTCCCTGGCAATTATTTCAATGTCCCCTGGTATGTCCAAGGTGAGTTCTATTCGGTAAATATCCTCAGAACTGAAGTCTTCTGCCGACGTTGCCTCTAATATCAGCGTCTGTTCTTGGGTCGGAATAGATTCATCCGATGCCTTTTCCAGATCCACTGCACCTGCGGATAAGACAAATAGGTTCAGTGCAAGCATGGACGAATAAAATAGATATAGAGGAGATAGGATTGTACGACACATGGGCAATATTTCAGGAAAATTCGTTTTAATTCGGGATGCGTGGCACCGCAACATCGGTTTGAAGACTATATCTACAGAATTGCTTGACACATTTTAAATAATACTTTATAC
>JAKZUG010000564.1:0-20986 GCA_047516705.1 Candidatus Poribacteria bacterium
CTCCAGGCTAATGGTAGTGTTACCGTCTCCGACGATGGTCGTGGTATTCCAGTTGACATGCATGCGACAGCGGGTGTCTCAGCTCTTGAGGTAGTGATGACGACGTTGCACGCTGGAGGTAAGTTCGACGGTCGCGAACAAGTCGGGTACCAAACCGCCGGTGGTTTACACGGTGTGGGTGCTTCTTGTGTCAACGCACTTTCTGAGTGGCTTCACGTGCAAATTCAGCAAAACGGTGCACTCTATGAACAACGCTACGCGCGTGGTGTCCCACAGACATCTGTAGAAAAAATTGGTACCAGCAATAAAACGGGCACTCGTACCACGTTTATGCCTGATGAAGAAATATTTGATACGCTTGATTTTTCACATGATATTCTTCGCGACCGGCTCAGAGAACTCGCTTTCCTGAACAAAGGTGTATGCATTCGACTTAGCGACGCGCGCGATGAAAAAAACTCTGAACCGATCACCTTTCAGTACGACGGGGGTATCGCCTCCTTTGTTACTTACTACAATCAAAATAAAGAGGTTCTTCACCCGAAACCTATTTACATAGAAGGTGTCCAATCAGATATTGTAGTAGAAATTGCCTTCCAATTCAACACTACTTACTCGGAAAACATAAGTTCTTACGCCAACAACATTCGCACCACTGAAGGTGGTTTTCACGAAAGTGGTTTCAAAAGCGCACTTACCCGTGTTTTCAAAACTTACGCCAGTGCCAATGATCTCTTGAAAAACGTCAAATTAGACCTTACAGGTGAAGATATCCGCGAAGGAATGACAGCGATTATCAGTGTCAAAGTTCCTGAACCACAATTTGAGGGGCAAACGAAGTCGAAACTCGGAAATACAGAGGTTGAGGGGATTGTCCAAACTTTTGTTGGTTCCCGGCTCAAAACACTTCTGGAAGAAAATCCGAGTGTCTCCAAACGTATTATCCAAAAGTCGATTGATGCCGCGCTAGCGCGTGAAGCTGCCCGCAGTGCACGCGAGGTGATCCGCCGTAAAAGCGTCCTTGATTCTGCTTCTATGCCCGGAAAACTCGCCGACTGTTCTGAACGCGACCCTACCCGAACTGAACTTTTCCTCGTAGAGGGAGATTCCGCTGGTGGCACAGCTAAGCAGGGGCGCGATCGGCGGAATCAAGCCGTTCTGCCTCTGAAAGGTAAAGGTATCAATGTAGACAAGTCAAGACTTGACAAAATACTTAAAAACGCACAAGTTATTGACATTGTAACCGCATTGGGAACAGGTATCGGTGCTGAGGAATTCAACATTGAAAAACTCCGATACGCAAAAATTATTATCATGGCAGATGCCGATGTGGATGGCGCGCACATACGGACACTGCTTTTAACTTTTTTCTTCCGCCAGATGCCAAACCTCATCGCTTCCGGCCACCTCTACATAGCCCAACCGCCACTTTACCAAGTCAAAAAGGGCAGAAATTCACAATATTTGCAAGACGATGAGCAGATGGAAGACTACCTTCTTACCCTTGCACTTGATACTGTGCAGGTAACAAATGCTCGGCGAGGTGTCGCCTACACAGCATCTGAGTATCGGACAATCTCTAATGCTGTACGCAAGATTCAGATGCTCCTTGATCAAATCGAGCGGAGTGGCATAGCACCTTCGCAATTCCCCAACACTGAGCAACCTGTACAAGTTGCGGAGAACGAGGCAAATGAAGCCGAGGCATCCGATAATGTAGACAAACTACTTGCTATGCTTGATATATCTCCTTCTCATAGGAGTGCCACTACAATGGCACCGCAAGAGACCCCTGAACAAGTATCATCCAGCACTAATACGCAGGCTATGCTTTTTGAAAACGCCCTGCCGGCAGTAGATACTGAAATTGTGGTCGATCCGACACCACGGACTTGGCGGCACGAACTGCGGCAAGAACTTGAGAAACTCGCCGAGTTTCACATCCAAGACATTGACTTCATGGTTCCAGAAAAGACAGACGACCCAAGCAACTCAGAAAATCAAAGGTTGTTTAGTATCCAGTCCGAAAATGGTGACATGCATCATACGGGAAATGTCATTTCGCTTGTACAGTATCTTCTTGGAATGGAACATCGAGGACTCGCTATCACCCGCTACAAAGGCTTAGCCGAAATGAACGCAGATCAGTTGCGTGACACAACTATGCGTCCAGATGAACGTATTTTGCTTAGAGTGACACTTGAAGACGCTGTTGAAGCCGACCGCATCTTTACATTGCTCATGAGTAACGATACAGTTGAACCTCGACGCGAATTCATAGAGCGTTATGGTGCCCAAGTAAATCTTGATTTGTACGGTGCCTAGAGGCGGACATTATAGAGCGTTGTTTGCAAGTTATCAACGCTATATCGTTCGTAATTGAAAGAAATCGTCAGCCATCAGCTCTCAGAAAAGAGATGTTTGACTTAATCAGAAATCTCTTCATTAAAAGCCAACAACCGATGGCTGACAGCCGAAAAATATATGGAAAATATCCAAGAACGCAACATAGAAAATGAACTGAAAATGTCGTATCTTACCTACGCGATGAGTGTCAATACCAATCGCGCGATACCTGATGTCCGTGACGGTCTCAAGCCGAGCACGCGTCGGATTATCTACGCTATGGGTGAGATAAATCTGACCGAGAACCGACCCTATGACAAGTGCGCAGCTGTCGTTGGGGAGGTAATGAAGAACTTTCATCCGCATGGCGATGGACCTATTTACGGCACCCTTGTTGGTATGGCGCAACCGTTCAATATGCGCTATCCGCTGATAGATGGGCAAGGAAACTTCGGTAGTATTGATGACGATCCGGCTGGGGCGATGCGCTACACGGAATGTCGGCTTACCAGGATTGCCGCGGAGATGCTCACGGACATTGATAAGCAGGTAGTCGATTTTCAACCCAACTACAAGGAATCTCTTGAAGAACCGAAAGTCCTTCCGGGTCTCCTTCCGAATTTGCTTGTCAACGGTACGACAGGTATCGGTGTTGGTTACCTCACCCGCATACCCCCACATAATCTGAGTGAAGTCATTGATGCGCTGCTATGCAAACTCGCTGATCCGGATGCTACTTCAGAAACGCTTATGGAACACATCCTCGGCCCCGATTTCCCAACTGCGGGAATGATCGTAGGTACTCGGGGCATCAAGGATATGTACACCACTGGTAAGGGAAGTATGATTGTCCGTGCCAAAGCGATCATAGAGAGAATTACTACAGCTGGTCAAGCGGAAACTGAACAGGAACAGATCATCATAACCGAAATTCCTTATCAGGTAAAGAAAAATCGGTTGCTTGAGCGGATATATCAATTGGTTGTCGACAAAACTATCACTGGAATTAGAGATATACGGGACGAGTCAGACAAAGATATCCGCGTTGTCATTGAGCTCAAACGTGGTGAAATTGCTCAGGTTATCCTAAATCAGTTGTATAAGCACACAGATATGCAGACGTACTTCAGTGCGAGTCTTCTCTGCCTGGTAGATGGTCTTCCGAAGGTTCTAACGCTCGAAGATATTCTACATCACTACCTTGGGCATCGACGGGATGTGATTCGTCGGCGTACACAATTTGAACTCGCCCGCGCTGAGCGTAGAAACCACATCCTTGAAGGGTATCTCTTGGCACTGCAAAACCTTGAGGCGATTATAGAACTCGTCCAAACTGCTGAGTCCCCGCAGGCAGCGGAACAACTACTACAGGCTACGTACCAACTCAGCGAGCAGCAAGCAAGAGAAATTCTCACGATGACGCTCCGCCAATTGACAGGGCTTGAGCGCCAGCGTATCCACGATGAATACACGGAAATATTAGATCGTATCGCTGAGTTTCGCGCGATCCTTGCCAGTGAGACGTTGATAACAGATATAATCCGGACAGAACTCGAAACTCTCAAGGAAACGTACGGCGATGCACGGCGAACCGAAATTACGAGCGAAATCAAAGAATTTGAAGTGGAAGATTTTATTGCTGATGAAGAGATGGTCGTTACACTATCCCATGCCGGTTACATCAAACGGCTACCTATGGATACTTATCGTAAACAGCACCGCGGAGGAGTCGGAATTAAAGGGGCTGCGACAAAGGATGGCGACTTTCTGGAACATATCTTCGTTGCTACCGCTCATCAAAACATTTTGTTTTTCACAGATTTGGGCAAATGCTATACGTTAAAAGTCCATCAAATCCCTGAAGCGCGTCGCCAATCAGCCGGACGTGCGGTTGTTAATCTACTCCGATTAGCGCAAAACGAAAACATTACTGCTTATGTTACGGCATATCTAAAAGTAGGCAGTCAGAGAACTGAGGGAGCTGATGCTGGCGAAGTTACAGCGAATAAATTTGTCTTCATGGCGACGCAGCAAGGCATTGTCAAAAAGACAGAACTTGCCAGTTTTGAGAACACACTGTCAAATGGGATCATTGCTGTTAACCTTGATGATGGCGACAAACTCATTGGTGCGCAAGTAACAGAAGGCACTTCCGATGTCATCCTTGTTACACACAAAGGTACTGCTATTCGGTTCAATGAGAAAGATGCCAGATCCCTTGGACGCAACACGCGCGGGGTACGTGGCATAGACCTCGGTGCTGAGGACTTTGTAGCACAAATGGTTATTGTTAACGGCGAGGGGACTGAAGAGGAGGAAACTGGACAAGGTACTGCTAAGGAAGATGACACCTTGTTGATTGTCACGGAAAATGGGTATGGCAAGCGCACGGCTGTCACTGCTTATCGCTCCCAAAAACGCGGTGGGAAAGGCATCATTGCCATCGGAAAGTCGACCCGAAACGGGGCAGTTGTCGCTGCAAAACGCGTTGCAGATATTGATGAACTCGTTCTTATTAGTTCAAACGGGTATGTCACCCGAACAGCTGTCGGTGACATTCGGCGTATCGGACGAAATACCCAAGGGGTGCGCATCATGGCACTTCAAGCCGACGAAAAACTTGTTGATGCCGCTAAAATTGAACTTTCATCTTCTCTGCTTGAAGATGCATAGGATTTATAGTGGATTGTCACACACGGAGGAAAAAATGAAATATCTTGGCAAGCTCACGATCTTTGTTTTCATCATAGGAAGTCTCGTTTTAGGACGCGGTTTGCACGCCGAAACAGATGTACCCGCTGACGAGACATCTGAATTAGTACCCCTCACTGATGCTGACACGGAGTTGAACGCTGACATGGCACGTGCAGCAAAAATCTATGCGAAACTGATGTGGGCTGCCTATTGCAGAACCGGCGATCACAACATTCGTAAAAGCAAAGTCGCCTACGATACCTTAATTGAGGAATTGGAACTTGAGGATAAATTCGTTGGAGATAAAGTCCTATCTGTGTCTGGTGCCAGTTTCATCTATACAGAACGTGCGGCGCTTCGATTTCCAAGATTACTGGATCTTAACGGTGCTGAGGAAGATGCGAGGAAAGCCATCCAACTTGACCCCGAAAACGTGGAGGCAAAATGGCTTCTTGCTAAAATACTAAGAGAACGATTTGCTTTATCAATAGATCAAAACGGTCGCGGTGGAGTAACCGAAACTTTACAAGATGAATTGTTATCGGTTTTGAAACAGGTCGTTGAACTAGACTCCGACCACGGTGAGGCACATCTCTACCTCGGTTCTATAGCGAGTTATCTCGGTCAGGTTGAACTTGCAATTACGTCTTTTAAGGCACTGACGCGCATCATGCCCTTTAGAGCGCAGTACCATAGGGAACTTGGGAAACTCTACGAGATGCAAGGCCGACGTGAGGAGGCATTGCACTCCTATGAGAGAGTTTTAACCATCTCTCCGGAAGATATTGAGGCACACTACAGTATAAGTCTTGTATATCAGGCACAAAACAATTTTGAGAAAGCCGAATATCATATCACCCAGGTGATCACCTTATTAGAAGAACACGCCCGTTCAATACGCAGTGGCACTCGGACCAACAACGTGCGGAGTAGAGATCGCATTGTATTAGCCCAACGCATCCGAGATGCCCGCTATGCGCTCGCACAGATTTACCTTAGATTCAATGCCCCACAGAAAGCAGCACAGACCTTTGAGAAGATTTTGACCGTTGATGCCAACTATGTCCCCGCGCTTACAGGTATCGGGATAGCTTATCAGATGCTCGACGATGTAAAGCAGTCGGAAAATTACCTTCGTAAAGCAATAAGACTGTCCTCTACGGAGGAATTACCTGATGCATACAACGCATTAGGTTACCTCTATGCGGAACAGGGAATTAAATTGGATGAAGCGGAAACACTTGTTCGCCGCGCGCTCAAGAGCGCACCGACATCGGGTGCCTATCTGGATAGTTTAGGGTTTATCTACTTTAAACAAGGGAAGTTGGATGCTGCTATAGAAAGTTTGGAGCAGGCAGTTCGTTACCTACCCGATACACCTGAGATTCTTTCACATCTCGCTGATGCCTACCTCAAAAAAGGCTTGGAACAGAAGGCGTTGCAGACTTTGGAGCATGCCGTACGACTTGAGCCAGATAACGCCGAACTCCACCAGAAACTTGACACCATCAAATCCGGCAGATAGTTTGCAGATAGTCTTAGGAACGATGAAAAATATAACGGTGCTTTTCATCCTTATGCTACTGTTTTTAGGGTCGCCGTGTCAAAGTTCAGCATACCTCTGTGGGACACCGCAATTGGCAGAGACAAAAATGCCTTTTCGTTCCTTCCCAGCAACGGACAGGGACCCCGGCGCAAACACGATGCCACCCCATCTGCCCAGCGACCTGACCGCACCCGCGCTGCCAGCTGCACCAGCACTACCAATTGGTACAGAACGGACCTTCTTTGCACCTGACTTTAGAAGTATGCAACAATACACGGTCTCTGCGGTTCTACGGGGTATTGGTAGTTTCTGTTATATTTTTGTTGAGGAGGCTGAGTGGAACACACGGGTTACTGCCGAAACAGTCGCATCAATGGTGCGTGCTTTTGATGTCGCTACACCAGCGAATCCACAGCGCGGAATTTATCCTACGTTGACGGGGTTCTTCGGAGTACCGCCGGATATTGATGAAAACGGTAGGATTATTTTGCTGCTACTCAATATTCAAGATACGAATCACACGGGTCAGTACACGGCAGGTTTTTTCAATCCTGTGGATCAAAGTCGTGGTATACTCAGGACCCCAGGATTTCGTGGGTTTCCAATTCATAGTAACGAAGCGGACATGTTGTATATTGATACACAACCGCTTAACCCAAATAGTGAAGTCGCTCATAATGTCATTGCTCACGAGTTCCTACATCTCATCCATTGGCGGCACGATCCACACGAAGCGACTTGGGTTGATGAGGGTTGTGCAGGATATGCATCATTTCTCTGCGGTTACTCCGTGCTGGAGCATATAGATGCGTTTGAAAAAACACCTTCTGTTTCGCTCATAGTGTGGCCTGAAAGGGATGCTGACTCGCTTCCACACTACGGTGCTGTTTTCCTATGGATGCTCTACCTTCATGAACAGCACGGCGGCACAGGCACACTGGCTGAAATTGTCCGGAATCGTGGCACATCGCTCACCGGTGTTGCGGATGCACTCGCATTGAGGGGTATTACGCAGAAAGTTTCTGATATCTTTATTGAATGGAAGTTGGCAAACTACCTATCTGATTATCATGCTGTTAGACTTTCTCTTTCACCGCGTCGCTGGCACGATTCCTATCCAAGTGGCACGCAAGAGGGGAAACTCAGTAACTTCTCGGCAGATTACATCGGATTTGAGGATGCTGGCGGATTGACACTCGGTTTTTCGAGTAATTCCGCTGCAAATAGTGCTGTTCATGCGATTGAATTTCATAGCACTGGTGATGTCCATGTGCGAGAGATAAAGTTGTCCACTGGTAACTCTGGTTCCGTTGTATTGTCGAATACTGTTACAGAAGCACTCTTAGTGCCGAGTTTACAAATAGAGACGATCAACACGGGCACACATAGTGCTAATTATCAATATAGTGCAACGCGTGGTGCACATATCACTTTTATTACGACTGCCCTTCCGAATCCTGTGCATCCTCGATACTGGGACATCATCGCTCAGCCGAGTGAATCTCTTGTTGGGTCAACCCCTACTGTGACATTGATGCGCTTTGACAATAAAGTTGAACGTCTCTATAGGGAAACACAAGCAATGTACCAAATAACACAGGATGCGCAGGGCAGTCGCCTATACCGACTCTCATTTCTTCTTGAACCGGAGATAGCACCGGAATCTGTTATATATCAGATTTCACTTGATTCGCGAATTGTTGACACAGGATCGTTAATCGAGTAATATAATAGGTACACGGCGGGTTAGCATCAAGCTTCGGTAAATAACAGATTTGCTATTTTGTTGCTTGATGATCTATTTGAAATTGATCTGCAGCTCAGTTTTCACTGTTAATAAAAAAGAAAATTTCGTTTTCTTCTCTTCAAAAAAGGGGAAAAAGATGCAAGCTACACTCTATGCAGGAACTATTGGACAAAGTGTCTGGAACAGTACCGATAACGGGGACACATGGCGCAGAGTTAGTAACGGACTCTTTCCGGAGGCCGATATTCGTGCCATAGCCGTCAACCCGAGTGACTCAGACACGCTCTATGCAGGTACCGAGGCCGGTATCTTCCGAACAAACAACGCTGCTGAATCGTGGCACCACCTTCCAAGCCCCATGGATGGACGGGAAGTGTGGTCAATAGCGGTTGATCCAAGGACACCAGACACACTTTATGCCGGTACATGTCCCTCTGCGTTTTTCAAATCTACTGATGGCGGTGATAATTGGAAGCAACTCAATGTTGACTTGGCACAAGAATGTGAAGGTATTCCGATTATCCCGCGCGTCACGACCTTTGTGATTGATCCCGAAGATTCACAAACACTCTATGCTGGGATTGAAATTGATGGGATGCGTCTCAGCACTGATGGTGGTGAAACGTGGACAGAGCGGAGCGAAGGACTCAGTAGTTTGGATATTCACGGGCTTTGTGTAGTTCCCGGTTCACCCAAAACTATCATCGCAGCGACGAACAACGATATTTGTGTCACCACGGATATGGGCAAACAGTGGACACCGTTAAATGTCAAAGCACATTACCCATGGCCCTACTGCCGTGCGGCGTTTTTTCTCAACGGCGATGCAGGCAGAGTGTTCATCGGTGCTGGGAATGGTCCCCCGGGCGACCAAGGAGGTATCTTCTCAACTCGTGATGCAGGAGAAACATGGGATCGCGCAGATATCGGCAGAACTGCGAACAGCACAATCTGGACATTTGCCCATAATCCGAAAGTTAACAACTTCTTAATCGCTTGTAGTGTGAGCGGGCAGCTCTATCGCAGCACAGATACTGGCGATTCATGGACTAAACTTGCACACGAATTTGGGGAAGTTCGAGCATTGGCTATCGGGTCATAGTACCCACAACCTAAAGGTTGGGGATACCTGTGCTTCATTGCAGTTCGCCTTCCGTAGAAGGTCTTACGACTGCTCCACACCAGTGGGCATGCTTACAATCTCACACGCAACAGGTGTGATCGAGTTACTAAAGGAGATTCTAACATTTTTGACGCTTTTTGTCAAAAAAAGGATCCCCGCTAGGGCTATTTAGTTTTGGGATTTTTAGCCATTTTGCTGGGAAGATCGCGAGCACAGCTCGCTCCTACAGGGATATGTCGCGATTCGGAGATCCCTCCTACAAAAGAACTAAATGACCCTAGATCCCCGCCTACATCCAATAAGCTAAAGCATGGGGTTTTGGTGGAAAGAGTAGAGTGTGTAAAGTTTTTGTCACGGTTTCCTTAATTTTTTGATAGGACCGGTTTGTTTACATTGCACTCCGCTGGAGTGCGAGAGAAGGCCCCCGTCTTTTTCTATAGACATATCACGCCGCTGGCGTGAAGAAGCCTTTATCTCTAAAGATACCTCTTTGCTCCAGATGAAGATTAAGAATTTAAACGGGTAATTCTGAGATGTGTAATAACAGGCAGATCGGTTCGTAGTAGTGCGATTCATCGCACGTCGCGTAGCCACAATTACCCAATTTATTTGTTAAACTTCATGCGGAGCAATATGTCTATAGAAATCAACATTGTTCATAGATGCACTCCAGCGGAGTGCTATGTATGTTGACGAGGGGGCTGTCGGAGTAAAACCGCCTCTATAAAGGAACGCTGCCAAAATATTTACACACCCGAAAGAGTAATAAGGCTTGACTTATTTTTGCAATTTGTGGTATGCTGTTAACAATTCAGCTTCCAGTATGCGGTGGAGTCTTTCGTATATCTCATCTACAGTTAAACGAGATTACAAACCCGCCCGTGAGAAGCTTAAGCCTTTTGGTCGAAGACCCAATTATTTGTTTCCTCACGGGAGTGGGGGAAAGACTTTTTTAGAGCATGTTTAGCACAAATTTTCGGTTTCTCAATCCATGAAAATTTGGCTTTCAAGTTATGCCCAAAATTATAGGAGGCACACTTCAGTGATACGTTTCTTGACAATTCTGTTTATACCGCTTCTCTGCATTACAATGGTAGGTTGTATGAATGGCGAGGTTAACATCACCACCCCACCACCGATAAACGAAGCGAAGCGCATTGTAATTACCCCATTCTACACTGAGGCAAATGCGGCGGAAGAGGTAAGCAAATTAGGTGGAAGAATCAGCGTGAACCTCGCAATCCGTCTTGAACTCATATTCAAGGATGCAGAGTGGAATTACGACATTTCAAGCAAAGTTAAACCGGTTGATGACAAACTCACAGAATTGGGGTTAACGTTGGCGCAGGTTTATGAAGACCCTGCTTTAGCAGCGAAACTCGGACAGGCACTTGAGGCGGATATGGTTATCGTCGGGATGGTTGAAAAGCCGCGTCTAACCCGGATCGACTATGACCAGCATCTGATGAAGCAAGGTAGGCAAGGTGGAATTTCCGGTACATCTACCTATATTCGTACCCGCCTTACCGCCCTTGGTCGTACTCGAGTTAAAGTCATTGATACAAACTCTGCGGAGATTATTTTTAATAACCGCATTCGGTCGTACCTGAAGTACTGGTACGCGTATCAGACCCAGATGAGCGAACAACAAATCTATAAGACTCCTGAAGAGAGACTTGCCGATTTGGGGAAATATCTCCCACTCAGGATTGCTTATACCCTCCATCCAACTGGATTAAAGTTGGAAGAAGAAGAGCAGATTTTGCTTAAACCGGATGTTGTGTTAAAAGGGACCGGTGGTATCGTTGAATTTAATTAGGGCGTATAGGCGCGGTTTGTAACTGCGCCAGTTATTTAGAAATAGTAGGCGCGGTTTGTAACCGCGCCTATTTTATGAAGGCGAGAAATTCACAAAGTAATTTTCGAGTTGATGGATGTATGCTTCGCCGTACTTCAATAGATCACAGGAGACATCGTACAATTCGGAGGGCGTGAGTTCTTGATAGGGATTAATGATGTTTTCGTAGTAATTTAGGGCTTTCATGAAAAAATCCAGCGTCTTTTTATCAATCGCGTTGTTTTGATGTAGTGTTAGAAAACTGTGGTGTTTTTGCTGCTGTGGTGTCTGCCCCTTAAATTCGATGATAACATTATTGATATCCACTGCGCGTTGGATAATCATGAGGAAGCAGCTTTTAACGTAGGAATGCGTGATCCTGTCCGCCTCAACGTACGCTTCTTGACTTGCGGGCAGCCCTTTCTGTAATTGCTCAAAGCATTCGTTTATGGATTCCAACTTCGCTTTCACCGGATTAAATCGGCGGGATGCTGACTTCTTTGGTGTTTTTGTACTTTTCTTTCCCATTGTGTGTTCCTCTCTTTGGAAATTTTCGTCCCTTAGTATTGCATTCTATTCTTTTAGACGTTGATAAGCCTAAAAAGTTGTAACCTGCTTCTTTTTTTACGCACAGCTGTTTTTATGACCTCATTCATATATGAATATAGTAAAGCCCACAATTATAGTAAAGCCCACAATTAATTATACACTCAAAGTTTGGCGGAGTTGGGAATTCAGATCGCATTTGGTCGAGTACGCCGCAAAACCCCGCCAGCGAGGATGGTGTTTTGTGTATTCTAAAGTGTCCACGTATTTTCGGGCTTTACTATAAATAAATTCGCAAGGGTTTCCAAATGCTAAAAAAGAGATTGATTGTTACCATTTGTATTGGTATTTGTCTTATCGCTTTTTTTCTCTATCGGCGAGCAGCTAACCTTTCTGAACCCAAAGAGACGGCATCACGTGTTTATCAGCCCTCCGCCAGACTTTCACCACAAGAAACCCAAATGTTACTGAAACATTTTAATTTGAAAGTTGCTGCGCGGGAGGCGAGACTGAAGAGTGGTGTTATTGTGTTTTCTATTACAAACAGTAAAACAGTATCTTCGTCTGCCAAAAATCCTGATTACAAGGAAAGGGTGAAATGGGACATTACCTACCGATTCTCTGATCAGCAACAGTTTTATAGAATAGTAGAACGCGTGAAAGTCAAGCCTCGGTGGTTCCGACGGGCGACATGGAAGGAATCGAAACGTTATGAATTTCAAGAAGATAGCAACCAACGGCTTGGGCGTGTCAATCGAGGGGACGGTTGGCAATGGACATCTCGCCACCCGCTTGAACTCGGCGATTACTATAACCCGTTCCGCTGGAAATGGGACACGAATTTGACTCGGATGATACAGATGTTCGGTCCAATTGTAGAAACGCAACATACTTCCAGCAATTACGTCAAATTTGAGAACTGGCGCGCCGAAAAGATCGAGACAACTGAACTCTGGTTTGATCCGCAGAAAGATTATCGCGCTACCCGGATTTTGCAGCAAACGAGGTACATTAAAACAGGGACAACCGATAGAACTTCCCTTTCTTCTGGCGCGCCGATAACTGAAGAAAGGCTCTCTCCGCAAATCGGTCAAACTGATTATTTGTGCCAACTTGCACAGTTTGAACCCGATATCTGGTTTCCTCGGACAGCAACTGAAATATGGCAATTAGTTGACATCAGCAGTAATTCACACTTTCACACGGGAAGAAAGTTAACATTACAAGTACACAGTGCCTCCTTTAACATTCCAATCGCCATTAAGGATCTACACTTATTCCCTGATCGTTAACCGTAAGTGTTTTTATGGTACTCGGCTTATGCTGTGGTATCAAACTACCAGCACTTTTTTAAACTAAGAGTAATCTCATAGATGGATTAGGAGCGAGGCATGGGACTTTGCCCAACATAATAGTATTTGTGAATATGCTCTAAATCGAAAAATCCGACTTCATGGAAGTATTCATACTGGAACTGAAAGTAATATGGCTCATACCAGTGTTTAAACTTGGTATAACACTCCTAAATGTGTTAAGATTAATGGGTATCGGCGTGAGATTAAAAGGTAAGAAAGCGAGGTAAAGCGGTGAAAGCAATTATAAGAACAGGCGATGGGGGACCGGAGGTGCTGCAATTAGGCGAAGCACCGTCGCCGCAACCGACTGAGACACAACTTCTGGTGGATGTTCATGCCACTGCTTTAAATCGAGCTGATATGATTCAGCGGCGCGGCGGATATCCACCACCGCGGGGTGAATCCGAGATACTCGGCTTGGAAATTGCTGGCACCGTTTCAGCGATCGGCAGTGCAGTAGAGGGAATAACCAAAGGCGACCGCGTTTTTGGACTCGTCGGTGGTGGTGGGTACGCTGAGCAAGCCGTCATCGATTACCGCATGGCAATGCCGATACCCGACGAATGGAGTTTTGAGCAAGCTGCCGCAGTTCCAGAGGTGTTTTTTACAGCAAACGAAAACATCTTCACTTTGGGGAAATTATCGGCTGGTGAAACAATTCTAATTCATGCTGGCGGGAGTGGTGTCGGCAGTGCTGGCGTTCAAATATCCCGTCATGCTGATGCTAATGTTTTTGTCACTGCGGGAACGCCGGAAAAGATTGAGAGATGCAAGGCACTCGGAGCAATAGAGGGGATCAACTACAAAACAACCGACTTCGTTGCTGAAATTGAGCGTTTAACAGATGGACAAGGTGTTGATGTCGTTTTAGATTTTATTGGTGCTCCCTATTTTGAACGGAACCTTTCTATACTCAAAACAAAAGGTAGACTGTTGCAAGTTGGGTTGATCGGCGGCGCAACCACAGAAATTAATCTCGGTACAGTGATGCGTAATCGGCTCAATATCATCGGTTCAGTCATGCGACCACAATCTATTGACGAAAAAATTGCTATCACACAGCGTTTTGTTGAGCGATGGTTACCAGAATTAAAACATGGCACCCTTCAACCTGTGATTGACACCGTTTTTCCGTTAGAAGAAGCGCGACAAGCACATGCATATATGGAAGCGAATCGCAATTTCGGTAAAATCCTTTTGAAAGTAAGATAGGAAAAATGAAGAAACTACATCTCACAAAACACATATATAGTTATCAGTTGTCAGTTGTTAGACTATGGTAGATTTTAGAATTAATTATCCCGTCTGATCAGATGAGGTTGAGAAGGCGTGAGAAGCATCGGGGTTAGAAACCCCTCCCACGTTTTTTTCGGTTCACTGAAATGTCTATCGACAACCATTAAAAAATGCAATTATTCTCAAAAAAAACGAAAGAGAACAAACGGATGTGCACCAGATTGAGGCTTAGTGTCATGCTATGCATCCCTGTCCTCTTCTTTTTTGTATCGTCTTTCAGCGCATCTGCGCGTGTCACCCAATCTACATCAGCCGAAGGCATCACGCTTCAGTTTACGTTACCTGAACTCACTGTCTCTGAAGCAGTTCGAGACAATGTCCGCTACCACGAGGCACATTACGCCGACTGCCACTTCACCGCTGAACCCGGTAATCCGAAAATTCCTGTCACGCGCGTTATGCTGGGTATACCGGCGACGGCTAAAATTGAGGCAGTCGATGTTTCAGCTGCTCCCGCCGAGACCCGTTCTGGTGTGCGTCTCGCGCCTGTCTCAATTTTCGATGTGCACGAATTCGATTCGCAGCACTCGGCATCGCAACGCTGGGTGGAGAGTGGAAGTGCATATCAGTCGAATACTGGGAACCCTTCATATCCTGGACTACCGCTTGCCCGTGTTATACGAGAGGGCTATATTCGCAGTCAACGTGTCATCGCATTGGCGTTATACCCTGTGCAGTATTTCCCAAAGACCCGACAGTTGCGTTTGTATTCACGCTTCACAGTGAACATCCGTTTTTCTAATGGCAGTCAGCAATCAGCAGTCAGCAGTCTATCAGGAACTGTTAGTGGCAGTGAAGTGATGCTCAACAGCCACACACCGATAGCCGAATCAGAGGCTTTTGAACGCGCCTTCTCGCATCAACTCCTCAATGCTGAGCAAGCTGCTCGTTTTCGGGCACCGCGTCCATTGGTGGCTGCAGCACCGACGCTTGTTTCTAACAACGGTAATGGAAATCCACGCTACAAGTTGTTTGTCAGAGAGACTGGTATCTATGCCGTGACAGCGGAATCCCTCGCGCGCGATTGGGGTGTGGAACTCATCGGTACAAACCCAGAGAGGCTTGGGGTAACGCACGGAAACAGAGAGATCCCCATCTACATTAGCGGTGCAGAAGACAGAAGATTTGATCCAGGGGATGCTATCTTTTTTCTTGGACATAAGCCGAAAAATCCGTATAGCCTTTGGAATATCTATTGGCTGACACTTGATAACAGTCGTATCTCCACGCGGGTGCCGCAGCTTGCTGCCAGTCCAACGGATCCAACGGCGACGCAAGTTCCCACTTTTCGCTCTAAGGTGAACTTTGAAGAAGACTACCTGACAAATAATCTTGAATTTGTCTACAGCGACGATAAACACGAATGGTTTGAGGAACGTGATTTCTGGTACTGGGACGGTATCAAAAACGGTGGCGATGCCGCCGAAATGCGTCTCGAATTTCCGTTGTATGATGTCGCGAAGAGTTTCGATCCATCACATATCTCTGTCAACTTGCAGGGCGGCACACCAGTCCCACATCAGATTTTGGTCTCTGTCAACGGTGTCCGCATTGAAGTAGCGGAGTGGGAGCATCAAGATAGCCCCACAGTTGAAAAGTTCTTACGGACTTGGGATACACTCAAGGACAACACGAAAGGCGAACTGAACGTTTTATCTCTTGCACGTGTTGATGATAATGTTGATGAAGATACCACTCGATATCCATATCATGTCTATCTCAATCGTTTTTCTGTTGAGTACACCCGTCTCTTCCGCGCCGTTGCAGATGAGCTGTGGTTCAGGTCGCCTACCGAAGATGATACCTCACGCACGCGGCTCCGAAGCGGTCGTAAACTCCAGTACAAAATTGAGTCGTTCCGAGATTCTGGTATTCATATATTTGAAACAGATGGTACATACCTCACGGCGCGGATGCAAGGGATTGCGATAGAGACGGATATAACACGTACAGGAATGTATAACGCGCTTTTTCAGGTGCTTGATGCCCGTAGTACGCAATTTATCGCAGTCTCTGATACCGCATTACGGCAGCCGGAACGCATTGAAATCGTCGAACCCACGGACTTAGCGACTGCAACACACGGTGCAGATTATGTGGTTGTAACACATCGCAAATTCCTTGCTGCGGCAGAGAGGTTAGCTGGATGGCGTGAAACATCTGGAGGTGGTGGATATCGAACCAAAGTTGTAACAACTGACGATATCTACAACACTTACGGTGATGGCGGTGTCAGCCCAAAAGCGATTAAAGATTTTCTGACGCACGCGTATCAATCTTGGACACCACCGGCACCAACTTACGTTGTCCTCTTGGGCGACGGCACCTATGATTTTCGTGGTGTTGATACAGAAATTCACGCTGAACCGCCAGAGCTTGATGGTTACATTCCGACACACTACATCCGAACCGATTCCTTCGGACGAACCGCGTCAGATCACTGGTATGTTACCGTCTCCGGACACGATGAATTTACCGATTTATATATCGGCAGACTCAGCGCCGAAACCGTCAGCCAGGCTGATGCCATTGTTGATAAAATTTTGGGTTATGAGCAAGCCCCTCCGAATGGTGACTGGCGGAGAAAGATTATTTCTGTTGCTGACGACGATATCAGCAACTCTGGAGATTTTATCTTCAGGAAAAGTCTTGATGAGATAGCGAAGGACCATACCCGTTTAGGCTACGAAACAGTTGAGATTTTCCTTGAAGATATCACTGATGAGGTTGAGGCAAAGCCTGAGGATTACCCAGATATCTTCCCGCAACGCGTTGCAAAGGATAAAATAATAGAAGCACTCGGGGAGGGTGCTGTACTCGCACAATACGCAGGACACGGCGGCAGAATCGTCTGGGCACATGAAATAATCTTTGATAACGCATCTGTCAATGAGGTTGAGGAAACAGACAAGATTCCTTTTATGTTGGTCCTGAGTTGCTACAACGGTTATTTTGATAAACCTGGCGAACCGAGCATGGCAGAGAAGTTGTTGCGCAAAGAGAGAGGCGGGATCATCGGCATGTTGAGTGCTACACGCCTCACTTACGGCAGCGGCAACGATGCACTGAATCGTATCATCTTTGATATGGTCTTTAAACGGAATGTGCGACAACTTGGTCCATTAAGTTTTGACTCAAAGGTTGAACTTTTGATGACCGAAGGCACGGGACAGATCGATGTGATGATGGAATACACCCTTTTCGGGGATCCTGCCTTGCAAATCGCTATCGCGAATGGTGAGATTCGACCCGCGATTGAAACGAAAACTGTTGCCCCAGGAGATACGCTCCGAATAGCACCCGGGTACATTCAGTCCGCCACTTACGATGCATTGAATCGAAAGAAACAATTTGTTAAGAATACCGATTTTGACGGAACACTCACCGTCAAGGCACTATTTCCCGGAAAAACAGCTATCTCCCAAGGTGTCGCCGGTCCCGTTGAATACTACACCGGGGATGTGATTCGGACAAAGACACTTACGGTGAACCGTGGTGCCTATCCGGCTGTAACTTTCACTGTGCCACAAAACATTGCGAGTGGAGACGCGCATGTTGAGTACTATGCACAAAGCGACACAACTGTCGCTGTGGGTGGCGACGGTTTTACGGTCAATGTTCCCAAGATTCTTGATGTCCGTCCCGAATTAGTCGGCGACGACAAGTTTCGTATCTCTGTTCAGATTTCTGATGAAAAAGAAGAATCGCTCTTGGTGGTCTTGGAGTGGCGCAATTTAGTGGCTCGCCAGTGGGAAACAGTACATCTCATTCCGGGGTCCCCGCCCGATACTGCGGAGGGGACGAACAAGAACAGGTGGTGGACAACGCCTGAACTGCTAAACGCCCCTACAGACGGTTCCGTCGTCCGATACGAGATTAAAGTCACGGATTCAGATGGCAATATAACTGTGAGCGATAGACTTGAGTATTATCCTTACGTCTATCCGAATCTCTCCGTTGTACAGGTAGGGAGAGAGGATATTATTGGGTACGGCTACAATTCCGAAAAGAAGCAATGGTATCTATCGGCGGATGTGCAGGTAGAGGGACCAGAGGTACAGACCCCTATAGAGGTCGTTTTTTTTAGCGGTAATCCGGATGTTGACGAAGATATGCTTGTTGATGGCGATGCTAAACTGATCGGAACTGCCCGAATTAAACCTGATGACTGGATACAGCGCACACCGTTAGCAAACTTAGAAGAGGCATCTACACGGAAAGATGTCTATGAGCCCGATCCGCTGAATACTTTACCGATTGCCACTGCAACTTTAAATCTGACAGATCAGTTGCCTCTCGGCACACACGACATATTTGTCTATGTCGATGCGACAACGACTGAAGCGGATCAACCCGGTGAAGTCCTTGAAAACGACGAAGAGGATAATATCGCCTACCGACGGATCTCTGTTAATATGGGTGTGATTGGCACTGCTGCACGTCAAATTATCAGTTTGGACAGGAACTGTGTTGTCACTGCACCGCCTGGCGTGCTTCAGGACGCGGAAACCGTGCTTTCAATTCGTTCTTTGGATAAACAGAGGTTCACTGCTATAGGAACAAGTTCATCTGCTGCGTCTACAAGTTCTACTACCGATGGGTCCAAGCGTGCGCCGCTGCCGGGGAAGGTCGCGTATGGTTACGAATTGGCTCTCAGCAGTCAGCAGTCACGCATGCTTCGCAGTGAGAATGGTTTCCGACTGCCGACAGACCTTCCTCTGGCTTCCGCAGTGGCAATTGACTTAAGCTTTGATTTCGGGATTCTTAGTGCCCAGCTCACCGAAGAATTGTTAGGAAGTTCGGAAGAGGTAACCGATGGATTGGCGGTCGCATCCACGATTGATACTGCAGTTATCGCGCGCGCACGTGAGATGGGTGTCTATATGTTTAGTTCAACGCTCGGAAACTGGGTAAAACTCCCCTCTCAGCAGCTGACTGATGCTACAGGCGCGTTACAGAAACGCATACATGTGACAAACGTGAGTGACGAGAATGTTGGCATGGCTCGGCTCAATGATGTCCTTATCCAATCCGAAGGCACACGGACTGGCAAATACGTTCTCTTTTTTACAGGACCTCGAACCTATCGACTCTTACTCGCACCTTTCGTAGAGGACTCACAGAATCTTGAGGCGTTGGAAATTATTTCGCCAGCAGAGCAGCTTGTCAGCTTCAGTATAGACTATCCGGACTGGCGGCACGGCCTCGCCCTTAACATGGAACAAGACTTTGAACAACCTTTTAGGTTTGGCGATATCTGGGCATTCAATATTACTGCGCTCAACCAACCGTTAGAAGCGGAAACGAACGCCGAAGATCCCTCGCAACAAGAATTACTCTGGTATGCATCTGGATTCAGAGACACTAATCAAGGCAGCGGAACCATCAGTTACGTTGAACTTCCACCGGATACGGCTATACCTGAAGATCGGTGGGTTGTCTTTTTTCTTACAGATACCGAGTTCCAAGTTGAAGGTGAGAGGACGGGGGTCTTGCATTCCCAATCCGATGGTACGCCCCTCCGAGGAACAGTCGGGCAGCCGTTTTTCTACGAACCTTACGGTTTACGTTTTCAACTTACACAAGGGGAGTACCCTTTTGCTCCTGGTGATAGATTTAGTTTTGAAACTCGACCTATCGGTATCATTCGAGCAACAACCGACAGGCTGGGACCCGTCACACTCATATACAGCGACGACACCGTACCCCCTGATATCCAACTTACTGTTGGCAACCAGCAGCACTTCGTGCCGGGAGATCCGACAGATCCTGAACCCCTTATCGGCGCGACGTTAACTGACCCGAGTGGGCTGGATTACCTTACACGACCACTGCTGTTAGAGTTGGGGAGAGTATCGGGAGAGTATGAACGTATCGCACCGGAGGCGTATCAATTGACGTATCACCCGGGTTCAAATCAACTCGTTTTGACATATCCGTCTCCAGAACTTGAACCACGCGAGTATGAACTTCGCTTGACAGCGAGCGATGTACATGGAAATACTGACACAAAACGCACCACATTTCGGGTTCATGATGACTTGCAGCTGCTATCGTTTCTGAACTATCCAAACCCATTTCCGCGCAAAACCACGATTACGTGTGAATTAACGGCACCTGCTGACTCGCTTGATGTGAAAATCTATACGTTGAGTGGAAGGTTGATTCGGGAACTCTCTATCCCAGCGACACCGGGATTCTTGATGGTGGAATGGGATGGTAGGGATGCCGATGGGGTCGAAGTCGCAAATGGTGTTTACTACGCCAAACTCAAAATCCAACGTGAAGGTGAAAAAGACATTACCGAGATACTCAAAATGATGAAATTGCGTTAGTATTTAGCCATCAGCCATCAGCGATCAGCAGTCAGTAAAGAGGTTTCTGATGCCACAAACCCTCTCTTAACTGATGGTTTCCGATAGCTGACGGCTGGTTGCTAAGACGCTGAAAGCCAGAAAAAATGCCGATAGTCAGAAAAAAATACATCAGATACTTC
>JAKZUG010000565.1:0-2778 GCA_047516705.1 Candidatus Poribacteria bacterium
CAGAACGCGACAATCACGAACTCACCGAGCACAAGACCAAGGAAAAAGGGAATCGCTTTCCGGTGTAAACGGATGCCGCCGTATTTCAGCACGATCCATTTGAGCAACCATCCGACAAAGATTGAGCCTATCATCGGGTTGATTGCCCAACTTCCAGAGATAGCATAGCCGACAGGGTGTAAATTCCACCAGAGGAACCGCATCCGCATTGCGGCGAGGAGTAGCGTCACCCCGAATCCGAACGTCGCAAAACTGATAGCCGGCACATCTGGTGGCGCGGTGTAGGTGAGCCATGTCTCTAACCGATTAAAAGATTCTCGTCCAAACCCTGCGACACCACCTTCCGTGTGGTACATGGACAGATATGCCCAGAACGAACCGAGTGCTCCCAAAACGGAAGCCAACATCATGAGCACCGAAAAGCGTCGGATCGGAATATTGGCACCTTCCGCCAATTTAAAGCCTTCAAGTTGATGTGGCATTGCGTGTGAACGGTGCGCGCGATTCAGGGAATAGAGGTAGGCGAATCCTGTCAAGTTCGTTGCACCCAATCGGCGGATGCCTAACAACCTCGGCAACATTTCGTCTGGCCCGATAAAGTGCAAGTCATGCACTGGAGAACCGAGTTCTGCACGCAAGCGCGTAATCGCAATCGCAATCGCGTACCAGATCGCGAAGTAAACGATGATTACCCAGAAACTCATACCCATCTTCAGGCAGAATCCGACAATGAACGCTGCGCCGCCGAAGAGCCCGATAACAATCAACCGATATGAAATAGGTTCGTCTGCATTCGGGGACACGAGTTGGCGCGCGATCCCTTTCAAGTAACGTCGGCTCATCCAGATGGCGACGACACAAAGTCCGATATATGCCCCGTGCGACTGCTCTGCTTCGTAAGGGAAGCGTGGCAGGCCACGCCACCCTGCCATGACACCTAACAAGCGTTCCGCTCGCCAGATGAGCCAGAACGCCCAGCATGAGAAGGAAAGATCCAGGGGTATGAAGAACGAAAGCCCAACACCGAAAGGGAAGACACCAAGCGGACTCCAACCGATCCCACTCCACGGACGTTCTGTAAAAATTTGCCGTAGATCATACAACTTTCCGCCAAGGCTTGGAACAGCAGGGAATAGGAAGTTCAACCCGTTTATTATGTCAATTAAGACACCGATTGAAAGTCCGAGCCACATCCACGGTGATCCGAAAAATCGCCGACTCCGAGTTGTCATCTCAAACGGAAGCTGGATGATCGGATAACTCAGTCGCTCCGATTCAACCCACTGCCGCCGAAAGATTAGACAGAGGCAGAGCATCACGAGATGGATAGCGACAATGAAGAGCGTCCACCAGAAGATTGCTGGCAGCCAAGCGGTTAAGTAGCGCGGTTCGTAGATACTTACAAACCCGTTGTAATATCCGTCAAGCACTCGCTTATCACTCACAACCAACCACTGCGGAATGTGCAAGTGAAACAGGTTTGCCCAATCGTTTTCGGGTGACGCAAACCAGTGTGCATGTCCGATAAGCGGCATGAGGACAAGGAATCTATCAACACCGGCGAGTCCCGCGCCGACTGAGATGCAAGTATAAATGACTAGTAACTCAGCACGGTTGAGGATGAGGGCACGATGCAACCGACGTAAGAGCATCCCGATGCCTAATAAGATTAAAATGGTGATAACGGCATTGTAGAAGAGCGAAACCTGCGTCGGACTCCCACCGCCACGCATAATAGAGACAGACACCCACCAACAGTTGGCAGGTACTAACACGCAGATGAGGAAAATAGTGAATGGTCGAATTTTGAGGTCTTGGGCTGGAACGTTGTTCACCTTCTTTCAAGAAATAACGGTAATATTATACATCATTTTTCGTTTTCAGACAAATAATTTTTCGCGGGTGCCAGTAGAGTAGTCCTCAGCAGTCAGTTATCAGCTATCAGTGGTCAGTAGCAGAGTCATTCAGTTCTCCTTTAGGGGAACCTTTGAATGTTCCAAAACCTTCTGTAGGAGCGATCTCCGAATCGCGACTGCTGCGATAGAAACGACGAAAACCGAAAACTGAATGGCTCTGCCTTCCTCTCAAAAACCGTTGACACGCATGAGTGTTATAAGGTATCCTTAAATTAGAATATAAGGATGGACGCTGCTGCCAAAATGTCGATGAGTTTACACACTACCCTTTGTGATTGATACACGTCAGCAGTGGAATAGGAGATAATACTTCATGGGACTAGGTAAAATAAAAAATATTATCCTTTGCACGTTCGTGGTCTGTGCTGCGCTTTTTGTAATTCCGCTGAGTGCATCGGCACAAGTTGTTAATATCCCAGACGCGAACCTGCGTGCTGCTATTGCAGAAGCTTTGGGCAAAGCACCAAATGCTCGGATCACAATGGATGAAATGGCGGAGTTGACACACTTGGAGGCGCACAACGCTAACATTAGCAATTTGACAGGACTTGAATCTGCAACAAATATGGAAGAGATAAGATGCAATAACAATTTGATATCCGATCTATCACCCCTTACTGAGTTGGTCAATCTACGTGTTATAGAGTTAAGGGACAACGTGATAAGTGATTTATCACCGATTACAGGATTAATCAACTTGGAATGGTTAATTTTTTCACGTAACTCAATATCTGATCTCTCTCCAATTGAAGATTTAATCAATTTGATCGGTTTAGCTGTTGAGGATAATTTGATATCTGACCTATCTCCGCTCTCTGGTTTGATAAAGCTTGAAAGGATATGGCTGCACGAAAACCCACCA
>JAKZUG010000566.1:0-3898 GCA_047516705.1 Candidatus Poribacteria bacterium
ATCTTATCAGCATTCAAAGTGGTAAAGAGCCGATGAGCGATGACGAAGCTAGTACTTCATCCATCTTGAATTTTAGGGTAAGTTCGTAGTCGTTCGATTTATCGCCGACAGGAACGGGCAATGAATTGCCCTACTACGAACCAGGTTACCTTCAATTTGAAACTGGATAGAACACTAGCGACCTTTCATGAGGATTGTCAGTGCGGCTTGTACCTGCGCCTCGGAGTCCGCATATAGGGAGGAACTCGCTTCATCATCCAGGGTAGTGCCAAAAGACAACCGAAGTAACCTATTTTGCAGAAAAGATAGAACAATTGAAAGTGCTAATACGGGCGGAGATACGCCAGAATTCGCAGCACATCTTTCATGTGTTTCTTCCGATGCTTTCATAGGCTTTAGTGAAAAGTACTTTTGTTTTCTTGCACAGTCCGAAAAAACTAAGTGGTACTACGCATAGTGCTGGCATGAAATTCCGTGATACTTTCAACACCGCGGAGCAGCATTTCATCGCTGAGGCGAAACGCTTCACGTATTTTCAATGTCCGATCCATCCTGTCAAGGAACCGTTGGTTCTGTATCACAACAACGGAATCCGCATTTTCTTGAAGTTCCTGCAGCCCCTGTTCTGCTTGTTCGGCGCGACGTTGACCTTCAAAATTGAATGGACGCGTCACAACGCCTACCGTTAAAGCCCCTTGCTCTCGAGCGAGAGAAGCAATCAAAGGCGCGGCACCAGCTCCCGTTCCGCCACCCATTCCAGCAATGACAAAGACAAGGTCTGCGTCTGCAACGATGGCATGGAGTTTTTCTCGGTCCTCCTCGGCTGCCTTCTTTCCAAGCTCTGGATTCGCTCCGCAATACCCGGGCGTGGTGTTAACGCCGATCAGTACTGGTATTGCCTCCTTGCACTTCTCGAGTGCTTGCTGGACTGTATTTACAGCGTAAAATTCAATGCCTGTCAAACCGACTTCAATCATCCGATTGACAGCGTTGCCTCCGGCTCCGCCGACTCCAATTACCTTGACTTTGGGTTGGAGACGTTTGGATTCTTCTCGTTTAGATGACATAGTTCCCCCTCTTTCGGGTTTGACACCGAACTCCTTACGTAGGAGTTCACGAGTCTGTCTTAATTTCGTCTTGATAGTGCCTATCGCTAATCCAAGTTCAACGTGGATTTCCTTGATACTCCACAATTCGAGGTAGTATAATACCGCAACGCTACGCACCTTATCTGGGAGGTGTTGCACTGCTTCTCTTATATCCTCGCGGAGTTCGGTATCCCGAAAATGTGCGACCGCGTCCTGATCAATCTGATCGGTGAGATCAGTGTAACTCTGCGGAGTTTCACTCCTTGAATTATGGACAGAAGCGTAGTATCTGGTGCAAGCATTGTAAGCGATTCGCTGCAGCCATCCACCAAAACTTCCAACATTCCGCAGTCCGCTGATGTTTTCCCAAACAGACCTCCAGATGTCCATGAGAATTTCTTCAGCGTCGCGGCGTTGCCTCGAATTTGCGACAACCACTTTCCAGACGCGAGGACTGTAGCGCGACATCAGTTCTGTAAATGCTGACTCATCACCTGCTTGGACAACAAGTTGAATGAGTTCTTCATCTTTCAGATTAGTGTGCATTGATAGATCGCATCGCATAAACAGTCCTCAATTGATTTTAACATAAAGAGCGGGGTTCTTTGGGGGTTGGTTTAAAAAAATACAATCTGTTGATAATTTGGGTAACAAACAGAAACAGTTGTTCAATTTCGCGCTTGCATCTGGGAGCGAGTTCTGTAATTTAAAAGGGGCACTGACGAAGGCAGTTCATCTTTTTCATCAAAACGGACCGAACGCACATGTTCGGGGATCGAAAGTTGAAAATATTTTGAGAAATTCGTGAATCGACACCGAAGGACTTTACAACGATAAACCGGTTATTGCTCTTTTGAATAGCCAGGGGGGTCCGAAAATTGTAAGTGATACAATCGGGCATAGAGTCCCCCGCGTGCGAGCAACTCCTGATGCGTGCCTTGTTCCACAACTTTGCCGTTTTCTATGGCAAGTATCACATCAGCGTTCAGCACAGTAGACAATCGGTGCGCGATCACAAACGAAGTCCGTCCCTTCATCAACCGTTCCAACGCCTCCGTGACAACCTTCTCTGTCTCCGAATCCAGTGCGGAAGTGGCTTCATCGAGAAGTAGCAATTTCGGATCCCGAAGCAGGACACGTGCGATAGCAATCCGTTGGCGTTCGCCGCCGGAGAGCTTGATGCCTCGTTCCCCTATTTCTGTGGCGTAGCTGTTTGTGAGTTGTGTGATAAAGCCGTGGGCATTTGCGGCAGTGGCAGCGGCAACAATGTCCTCGTTTTTCACCCTTTCTGGGTGGCGTGCACCTATTCGGATATTTTCCGAGATGGAACCCGAAAAGAGAAAAGGGTCTTGGAACACCGTGCCGATCTGTGCACGCAAGGCACTGAGTTTGAGTGTGGCTATATCGTGCTCATCAACATAGATACGTCCTTGGGTCGGTTCGTAGAAACGCGGAATGAGGTTGAAGACTGTGCTTTTCCCGGCACCGCTTGGACCCACGAGCGCAACAAGTTGGCCCGGCTGCACATCAAAGGTAACGTTCTCTAAGACGGGCTCCGTCTCATTATAACCGAAGTTGACAGTTTCAAACTTGACTTTCCCACGCAAGCTGACAGCCTCAATACCCTCTGTCGGTTCGGTTCGGTTTTCGTCTAAGAAAGCAAACACACGTTTTGCCCCTTCCCCGGCTCGGAGGAGTTTTTGATATTCATTTTGGCATCGATATAGGGGAACGGTGAGCAGATTCAAATAACGGGTTGCCATCCAAAAAAAACCGATGCTGATGTCTCCGTCGATTACCATTTTCCCGCCGATGAGAAAGAAAAGTGGATTGCCCAACCAAGAGGCAAGGGGACCAAGTGCTGTCAAGGCCCCGACTAACCCTTGACGGACTTCTGCACGGACAAGGGTGTCTAATGAACGGCCGATGAGTCCCATGTCTCGCATTTCATGCCCGAGTGATTTAATCTCTCGGGATCCCGCAATCCCCTCTTGAAGCCGTGACGAAATACTTTCTTTTTCCTGTAAGACCTGTTTTGAAGCGTTTTGCACAGGCCTTCGGAAAAGAACTGGAAGATAAACCACGGCGAGCGTAAACGGAATACTAAAAAGCCCCAACCATGGATTCACCCAGAACACAACCGCCAGGGTGAGGGCATATTCAACCCCGCCGGCGACAATCCATCCGCTTGCCAAAATCCCTTCAGCGGCGGACGTTGTATCCGTATTGACGTAAGCCATAATCTGTCCCGTTGTGTGGTCATCGTAGAAACGGCACGGCAGAAAGCGCAGATGTTGGTAGACTTGCAGTTGCATATCACGGCGGGTTTGACCTGTAACCTTGGCCAAAAAATACGCCGTTCCGAGACTTGTGAGATAAGTCGCAAGGGCAATCCCTAACCACAAGCCCACAAGGACAAGTAGATAGTCGGCATCTTTCTCACCAAAGACGCGATCCAGAAATTGTCCTTCCACCCATGGGGTGAAAACGAAGAGCACCCGGGAACCGCCATAGAAGATCAGGCACAAAAGTGCTAACCCCCAATACGGTTTGAGAGAGCCCAACAAGCGCACAGCGATTTTACCACTTCCTAAATTCTGTTCCATTTTCGACACCTTCAACATCTTGTCTGCTCGAAACGCTACCCATTGTTATTATGGTAGATTTCAGAATTAATTAGACATTAGCACCAGCGAGGTTAGGAATGCAAATCGCATTTGGGTGTGTACGCCGCAAAACCGTGCCAGCGGACAGCTAAATGGACACTCAGGAATTGGCGAGGTTAGGAATGCAGATCGCATTTGGGTGTG
>JAKZUG010000567.1:0-6398 GCA_047516705.1 Candidatus Poribacteria bacterium
CACTTGATTCCAGGGTGACTGTTAATGTGGGTGGTAAGACCGCAGATCAACTGCGAAACCGGTATCGGCAGATTCACATGGACCTTCTACGACACAATGATGAACTTCAACAGCGGCTTTTGGAAGCTGATAGCTTGCAGCGTTCGATCGAGGTGGAATCGCAAAAGGATGGGAGTGTGCGTGATGAAGGCTGGATACTCGCACAAAAGAAAAGGCTGACGTGGTGCCAGGATACATCACAAACTGGGTATGAAATGGCACGGCTCTATCAAGAATCTTCTGCGATTCTTCAGACGTTTGCGAAACGAAATGTGCCTGTACCTGTCGGGGTTTCTATTCTGAACGGATTGGTGCCGGCATCTAAAGTGAAGTGAGCCTGCTATGCTTGGCTGGAAGATGACGAAGGGAAACAGTGGACAGATTCGCATATAGCGAAACAGTGTCATGTGAGCGATTTTTTAGTAAATAGTGTTGATGTGTCACTTCAAGAAAATATCTTTGTGCTACTTGCTGGTGAGTCGTTGCCACCAGTTTCGTTTTGTCTGCGGAATGGGGGCAACGCTCTTGAGACCGGAACCCGCTCGGATTTCACGATACCGCCAGAACACCACAGAAGCTTCTAAAAAGTCCCCCATGATTTTTTACTGCTAATCGTGGTCAAACTTTTTCAGGTATTCAATAGCAGTTTCTAAGATCGTAATGTTGTCTTTGAACCTACCCAAACCGGTGTTGCAGCTGTCGCATATCCACTCGCGCGCCATTCCTGTATCGTGGTCGTGGTCTGCAACGATATTTGCTGTTACCGCAACAATTGTCCGTTTTTCGCAGACAGGGCAGACAAAAATGGTTTTGTCTTCCGGTCGGATCGCATTCACTCTCCTACGTTCTGAGGTTGGCATTCTTTTCCCATCAATATCTTCTCGACAAATTTTACAACTCGGGCGTCTGCGAATTTTACCACTTATACTTTTCTGATTCTTGTCAAACTCCGTTGTTGGTTTGAAAACATGACAAATGTTACATATTTTGTTTGGGTGATCATCCCCTGTTTTTTCCGCATCTATAACGCGAAGTGAATCAAGCTGTGCTATAACGACCTCATTTTTTCCGACAAAATAGACTTGCGCGCTTTTTTCGGAAACTGAATTGACTATTCCAACCGAATTGACTTCAATTCCATTGACACGTTGAGTCGCAATAACGATTTCGTTAGGTTTCATTTTAGCCTTTCATAAGAGTCTTAATTTGTAGTGTTTCTATTCGCTCTCTGGCGATAGTAATGTATTCCTCGGAAATATCGACACCGATAAATCTGCGATTGTGTGTGAGTGCCATTTTACCCGTTGTGCCGCTGCCACACATAGGGTCAAATACAATATCCCCGGGGTTCGTCCATGACAAAATATGTTCTTCTGCCAACTTTTCGGGAAAAACAGCAGGGTGTTTGAACGCAATTTTATCGGTAGTTGTGCCTCCATACCCCACAGCATAAGACCAAATGTTGGTGCGCGTCTTTTCCTTTTTCAGTTCTTTGAGCACCTTTTTGTTTACACCATCAGACTTCTTGTTATGGACAAGCATCTCCTTCCCATGTCTGACTGTTTTAGTTTTCAACGGGTTGAAGGTGTTTGGCTTACCGCGCGATAGTACAAACATAAATTCGTAGCAGTTTGTGTAAGCGTTGCTTCGCATAAAGGGTGTATTCTTTTTCTGATAGATGATGACATCGTGCATCTGAAAACCTATATCTTGAAAAAATATCCCTTGTCTGAAACTGGTGAGCGTACGCCCACCATTAATTTTGTCGCCCACTACCCAAACAACGATCCCACCTTGCTTTGTCACTCGATATAACTGCCTAGCGATATTCTTAAAGTCAAATGAGTAGCCTTCATAGTCACGAAGATTGTCGTAAGGCGGAGAGGTCACAGTTAAATCAACAACTCCATCATCCATGTTAGACATAAATTCGACACAATCACCGGCAAAAAATCCTTCTTTTATCGCCATTTTTTCCTCCATAAAAATAGGGTTGACATTTCATGGCGAGCAGCTTAAAATAAAAACGCCGACATAAAATGACAAACTTCGCTTCGTTCATTTAGTTGGTAAGGGGCGACCCACATCGCCCCTTTTCTATATTTTATACCGTTTCAATTTTTCTGTCAATAATCTGCAAATTTATTAAGCACCTATCGCGCACCTACCAGCCGGAGCAGCCATTTTGGAGATTTCCGGTCTCATAAGACTGGATGATTTAAGGGTCTTTATCGGTTGAGAGTATGCCTTTAGCGTCATCGTCGTAGGTTTTACTCAGGCTTGCGTCTACCCATTTGTGGGCTTCGGATAGTAGGATTTTCATAGTCCACTCCCGTACTTTTTTGTCCATATAAACGTTCTTTGGATTCTACGGGGTACAGAAGACTGCGTTGGTTACGTATTCCAGTGGATTCCAGCGGGGGCGTTATGGATTAAGACACATAGTTGCGTGTATTCTTCTCATAGATGTCTTGGATTCCATAGGTGTTCTGGACTCTCCGTGTTTCTGTTGAAAGGCTTTTGTCAACCATCCCACCCTGAATCTTTATCAGAATACTAGCAACACTTTTTGCCCACAGGACGACTTCTTCATATGTTACGAGAGGAATGCCAAGTGCTATATAAGCGGGTGCCTTTTTTGTTGTATCAGTAATCAAATGCGCTATAAGCGGATGAGGTACAGGTGGCGGATCTGAAAATGAATACGGGGTAAATGGTTTAAAGAACCGCTGCCGCCCCCGAGCACCTCCAATTTCATACGGGACCCATTGGGAGTACCATGTTTTTGGACCTATGACGCTTAACAGAGCAGAGGAGACATCCAAACCTTGCTCAATGCAGCTCGCTAAATTTATATCGGATTTCTTATGTTGTGCTTCAGCCATACACTCATCTTCTTCATCAAACCAGTAGCTGATCCCGGATGTGTCCTCTAATATCTCTGCACAGTAGCGTGCGATAGGTCTATCTGGATCACGCTTGTAAGAGATAAACACAATTTTTTCCTCTTTAGGGTCATATTGATCGTTTGTGAAGCGATTCTTTGTTAACTCTTTTTCTCTTTGCATTCTAATTACCCTCCTTGTTTTGTGTGCCGTTATTCTACATCCTCTAAATCGGTTAAATCTTCTACCTCAGCAAGATCTGCTAGAGCTCGTGAGAATTTGCGTAATTCCGCTTGGAGAGCAATCAGTTCTGCACGAAAATCATCGCCCTCTTTTTTTAAGTCCCCAGCCAGCATTTTTGGGTGCCATCTAGCCGTAAATGGACGAACAATTTGGTTGAGAACTATAACTGCAAGCTTCGTAAATTCAACGCAGTCCTTCCCTTGTTCTTTAAGAATTCGCCTCGTTGTTTTGAATAGCGAATGAATACTATCTAACGCCGATTCCTCATCGCCAGAATCCTTGGGTAATGCCTGCGTAGTGATTCTTGTAAGCAATTCAACGTACAATTTCCAAGCAGCCTCCCTGTCGGCATCTTTTAAAGAGATATCGGCTTCCAAAAAACTAGTCTTGACTTTCAAACTATCCAATCCCCAGTCTTGTAACTGACTTTTCCAGCTCATTTAGTTCCACCTTTCGCCCGATCGATTATTTTTGAACGAATCACGAGAGTTGTCGGGCGTTTTCTCTGTTCTCCGTTTGAAAGCGTCATGTATCCACGACTGCACAGTCTCTGGATCGTCGCTCCAATCGTAAATATTGGCGTATCCACATTGTATGTTATCGTGGAGCCTTGGCGGGATTGTGTTCGGATAGTAATGAGTAGGCTTACCGGGCGGTCTGGGGTACGTCGGTAATATGATCCCCAAAAGCCCGGAACGGGAATTGTATTGCGTTTGGCGTATGCTGGAACCGATTTCCCAGTCCACAAATTTTCTTTGCCACGTATGGGCGCCAACTAACACAGCGGTCACAGTGGAATCTCGGAGATATTCATCTCGGATTTTTTGACGGATTGTCTCTGTTTTGAGGTATGGGTCAATATCGCCTATTTCGACGGATTCTGACACCATGATGTCATGGATGTCCGAAAATAACAGTTCAAATAGATTCCTATAGTATTGATCTTCAGCGTGGTAGTAACTAACAAAAACTTTATGCCGCTCATTCACTTGAGGTATATAATTCATATTATCTCTTACTCTTGGAATGAAAGTGTATACTTTTTATCAAAGCGGGAAAGTCTGCATGAGGGGGTATTTTCCAGTGAGGCATTTGCCGTTCCGATAGACATCGCTGACGCGTAGGCTTAGGAGTTAAGTGATACGACCGTATGTACTCACACCGAGTATGAACAGCCCGCGGTTGCGTACCGCAAATGTGCCGGTGAAAAACGTTGACACCCCGCGGATCTCGTCGTTATCTAAGGGTCTTGTGCCTTTCATTTGGGCATCCTGTATCTAACTATCAATTTGGAACTTGGAAGTAGTCCAAGTTTCTGATCATCGATCTGAATTCTGTCTATTCTGGCTCCGTTGAAGGCTACAAGCCAATTAGGATGTATAAGCGAATATACTACTCCATTAACTTCTTCTCTATGAATTAACACAGAGTCGCTGGCAACCCATATCTCTTCTACGTAACCCTCAGAATTTATTTTTCCTGGTGGAATATCTGCGTGTACCCATTGCCAATTCGTTCCATCATCAAATTCCACAATAGCACGACCTTTTATAAAGTCGGTAGATTCTCGTAGGCTAATTCCATACTCAAGTCTTTCATCTGTAATTCTTTTTAGATTCTGTTCGTTCATTGTTCTTCTCCTTGGGGGCTCTTGCTTTAGTTTTTGGCGTGCTGAGATAGCACGCCCTGTTCTTTCAATCGTGAAATCAGTTCTTCCTGTGTGCCTTTACCTTTGGTGGAATTGCAGGCTTGGCAAAGCAATTGCAGGTTATTTTGATGGTCAGTGCCGCCTTTGCTCTGCGGTTTGATATGGTCGACAGTGAGATTTCTGATTTCAAAGTGTCTTTCGCACCCGTTGCAGTAGCCTTCTTGTTCGCCGTAAAGCGAATTCTTGTGAACTCGGTAGTTCGACAACTTGCGTTGTTTTAGTTCTTCCCGGTACTGATGAATGTCAGTTCGGATCGGTACTTGACTTGTTACGATAACGTTGGCATCCACATCATCCCAGAATTCAGGTTGGTCTGGCTTGACTTCTTTAACAAGACGATCTTTGGTGATTTTTTCTGCGGACGGGGCGATGTCAATTCCGATCCAGTGTCGGTTAAGTTGCTCGGCAGCAACGCAGGCAGTTGCACATCCACAAAAGGGGTCTAATACCACATCGTCTTCATTTGATGAGGCTTTGATAATCCGATGAAGGAGTGCAAGAGGTTTTTGCGTTGGCCATCCGGTGCGTTCTTTCGCTTGGCTGATGAGCGCTCTCGTCTCAGGATCATCATCCCAGACATCACGCACATATACATCGGCATAGTGGTTGCCGTCGTCATCTATTTTGGTGTGCCGAAAGGGTTTCTGATAGTCGATTCTTTGTTGCTGCGGATGAAATGTCGGTTTCATACCACCACTATAATGCAAGAGTATCTCATGTTTCTTAGGCCAGCTTGACATGCTCACACCCTGTGTCCGATAGCCCCAAATAACCTCGCTTTGGAAGTTCTTTTTACCGAAAATCGAGTCCATAACCAATTTCAGGTAATGACTGGCGGTCGGATCGCAGTGCAGGTAAATGCACCCTGCGGGTTTCAATATCCGTTTCATCTCAATCAGGCGGATACCCATCGCCATCAGATAAATCATCATCGAGTGATCAGAGGTATATTCAGCTGCCAATATAATCTGATGTATCTGTGGATATTGCTCTGCTATTTCGCTATACCAGCCGTCTTTGACATCCTCATCTGTCCAAATGTCTTTGAAGGAAGCACCTTCGGCTGGCGAACCGATAGGAGCTTTGTATTATTTCTTGGAATTGAAGGGTGGATCGAGATAAATCAAATCTATGCAGTCGGTGTCTATCCCGCGCATAATGTCAAGATTATCGGCAATAAAAAGCGTTCGGTTATCAACGTTCATCGCGTCCTCCGTTTATCATATTTTGGGGTTTCCAGTCTCCAGTCCTTTATCCCCTTGCTACAGTGGGAGGGTGGCAGAGAACGGCGTTGGGTTACCGTCTCGTAGCAATGCCACCCCAAACTGGATTTGTAGAGTGTATCAGATAGGAAAAAAATAGGCAAGTCGCTTTTGACTCGACGCTGCTACTTCTTTGACGGGTTGAAAGGTAAACCGGTAGCCTCGACAACCCTTTTCAGTAAAGGCGGTGATACCAAAGACAAACCCATCTCGATGTTTCGAAGCGTTGTCGCGGTCGTACCAACCTCCAAAGCGAAAGCC
>JAKZUG010000568.1:0-3658 GCA_047516705.1 Candidatus Poribacteria bacterium
GAGATCGGCGATGTCCACGGCAACGACTTCAGAGATCCGCAGTAGACAATCGCTCATGAGCCGAATCATCGCGGCATCGCGTAGGCCTGCGAGTGTGCCTTCAGTTTCCGCATACACACAGACCCTTTCCACGTCTTGCCATATCAGCCCATCGACCTGTCCGCGTCCTCTGTCTTTGCCCTCTCTGCGGATGCCTGCAAGGGTTGCCTGTGTGATAGGGAAGTTGAGAGTTTCCTGTGATTGATGCTTGAGCTGCCATTTTACTGCGGCGACGACTTGCCCGATCGTAGCCGGGGATTTGCCGTTATCGTGTAGGGTGGTGATGTAATTCGCTAACAGGGCATCGGAGAGCGTTCGACCGGATAGCCACACCGTTAGGCTCTGGAGTGCGCGTTGATATGCCTTGAGCGTATTCTCTGCGATGGAGGCTTTGATGAGGGATTCGGTTTCTTCGGGGAGCTGTAACGGTGCAGTGTTAGATTCGGCATTAACGATAGCGGTGTTGTTTGACATTCAGATGTATCCTTCCCTTTTTGAAAGCAAATAGCGTTGTATAAATGCGAAAGTATAGAATGAAAAAAACCAGAAACTTCCCAAAAAAAGTGCGAATTTTTTAGTGAGAGGATTTCCAGCGTCCGGCGACCTGCATCGCCAGTTTGGACAAGTAAACGACAGCAACTAATTGTTGTGTTGGTGAATGAAACGTAAAAAGACAATTGAAACCGATTTCCGGTTAGATCGACCGATCAGCGTCGAGATCTTCTAAGATTTAGGGTCTGTATTAGGAAGTGCGTAGCCTCCCCATCGGACTTTTTTTATCTCACCGATTTCGGCAAGCCTTGTGAGTTAGTAATATATCGCCACCTTGTTCCCGTCAATCGCTGCAACGATGTCCGCTACCTTTTTCTCACCATCTGCTAAGAGTTTAATAATCTGCTCGCCGAATGTTGCCACTCCGAAGTTTGTTTAATACACGATTTACCTGTCGTGGGAGCCCCGAAAATTCATTCGACCTCTTGTCTACTGGATTCGGCAATGAGAGTATTGCGATGACTTCAGGCAGCTTCTCCAACCCCTCAAATAGACGACTGGGGAGAGTGTAATCGGTGGATTTAGAAAAAAATACGGATGGAACATGGTATGTGAACTCATGCGAATTGTGGCTAGTACCCTACTTCCAGAAAACATGCTACCACATACGGCTGAATTCAAAGCTCCATATCCTGAGCGATATAGCATTAGTAAAGGAGATAGTGGTAATGGTAAACACATAGTTATACGTTTATCGTTACAAGTCTGTAACGAACCAAATAGGGCTTATTACCAACTGGCACATGAGTGTATTCACACATTATGCCCATCCGGTAGCCGCAACTCTAATAACCTTGAAGACGGCGTTGCATGCTACTTTTCATGGTATTACATGGATCAGTATTTAGGAGTAAAAAATCAAACTCCCAATGAAGATGAAGAAAACTATCTCTACGCTTTTGATTTAGTTTCGCCTATATTAAATAGCATGCCATCTTTTATACGAAACTTACGTGATATTCAGCCATACCTATCAAAAGTAAGTATTGATGACTTAAGAATGGTTAACCCAAATTTAGACACCAATACTATTCACAAACTCTTACAACAATTCCAATAATCTATTGCTAACCCAAGAAGCCCTCCATGTAAGATTGAGCGGCGCACGTCTTTAGGCGTTGTGAGTATCACAGAAAGCGAATTCCTTTGACATTTTTGTGCTTACATGCTATTTTATAATTAAACTGTGTGGAGGGCATTTTGGAAAAAAGAAATGGCTTTTGGCGAGATTTATGGAGGAACAGTAAAACGAGTATTGCTCTTTTACTGGGTTCTCTCCTTTTTCTTGGCTATAGTGTCGTCGCTGTCAGATATGAGATCGGGCAAGGATGGAGTGGACACCCATCGGTTCAGAATGTCCTGTTGGATATTTCGAGATTTATCCCTGTTGCGGGGGCTGCTGTTGCTGCCCTGATACTCTTTATTGACATCATCGTATTATTGGTAGATTGGAGAAAGAAGCGTTTTCAAGAGGTTATTAAAGAAGCTGTAGAAGCAGCTCAATCGGAAGCATATAAAAAAGGATACATCGCTGGGCAACAGGATAGAAACTCTGAAGACAACTAAACAGGAGGATATGCGGTATCATGTTACTTTCAGATTGGTACGCGAAATGGAAACAGAAACACCTTGAGGCAGCTGTCGAAGAAGCCAAAGCAAAAGATTATCAAAAGGGGTACGCTGATGGAAGATACGACGAAATAATTTTCTCTCCCGATCCACGAAAACCTTACACCGGATCAATCGGGCGAGAAAACGATGATACACGATATAGTCGGATTTCAATTCAGTTAGGTAGCAATGGCACGTTTGGAAAAGACGGAAGCCATTCTGCTTTTCTGGAGCGTAGGGAAGATGGATTCTACCAACTTCTTTTAGCTAATTTGGATGAGGGTCACTCCGAACCCTGGAGGGTTTTCAGCGATACCTACAATGTAAACACTGTTTGTGATCAAGTTGAGCAGTTGTTTGAGGACGGACACCTACAGGTTCATTTCGTAGAGGGAGAGAAAAAGCCCATACTTCAAGGGAACTGACGAATAGTTCGCTCTCATTCATCATAAAAGAAGCCGTTGACTGCAAGAGTTGACGGCTTCTTTTATTCAAAGGGGGTGTCAGTTTCGGACTGGATACCGAGATGGGCGTGTGTCAAGACACGTGGGCTTGTGTCATATTGAGGATGGGTTCTACCACAGGGGCGTTATTGGAGGGGCTTGTAGGGCAAATATGAAAGGATTTTTTAGGCATCGTCAAGTGACGAAGGGTCGTCAACCGATCGTGACGATTTCGCCTGCGGTTTCTGATAGTGTTTTGGGCAAAGGACTTTTCTATCAGCTCTGCCGTCGGCTGTGGTATGAGTTCAGCTGATTCCTGTGCCACTTCCAGTTGGCTGTTATTCATATAGCCCCTTTGCTATTCCTGTCCAAGTTCGCAACGACCTGCTATTTCCCTATATTCTGCGTTTCGTCCTAAATAAAATTTAATATAGCATTTTAATGCTGATTCTAATAACACATTAAAAAACTTTATAGATGAGGTTAAATCGGCTCGTAGTTTGCGGGGGCTTTCTTCCGGTGTTAGTTTCAACATATAAGTGGTATTGGGATTGCCATGTGCAGCGGAGCTTAAGTTTGAATGAACTTCAGAACCAAAGTGTGCGGTATCAGGAAGTTCTATTTTGTAGAAATCCACCCCTTGTTTAATTTTATCTTTCGTGTCGGTATGCGACCATTGGCTGGAAGATTTTGGTTTTAAATCTAATTCAGGCGAGAATATTTCATTCTGTATGACTTCAGGAAACGGACTTTTACCTAATGCTTTATGCTCTTTATCAAGCATAAATTTTAGGTAACGGAGATATTCATTTCCTTTGTTTTTTCCCTTTCTATTTTTTCTGTCACGCACAAGATAAGCGATGTCAATTAGAAATTCCCGCCCGACACGTAGAGCGTGAGATAACGCCGTAGATATATAATAAGGGGGGTTATTTATTAATCCTTGAGATATAAATATACCGTCCTGATAACTATTCCTGATATTCACAAAAATATGTTGCATGACAAGATCA
>JAKZUG010000569.1:0-8064 GCA_047516705.1 Candidatus Poribacteria bacterium
CACCAGCACTTGGGTAAGTGAGCCAATATCTCGGATCGAGATCAGAAAGCATATTCCACTGATACCGAAGAATATTCTGGAAACGACGGTCAGAAACCTTCCGGCGAAAAGTATCGCGGACACCATATCCGGTATGCTGTAGGTCATAAACCTTCAGCGTCGTCTCTCCGTCCCAGAAGATAAAGTAGGTTTTACCCGTTTGGTTCTCTATAAGCGTGTAACTATCCGGTTCCTCACTCGCGACGATGCGCACATCGTCAGCAAGTGCTATGTCTTGCTGTTTGAACGCCTGTCGAATTGTTTCAAGAGCCGTCCGCCTCTTGTCAAGTGCGATCTCAACGCTAAAGAGGCGTTTTTTGTACTTATATATCTCCCATCGCCGTTCTCCATCGTCCAGTTCGACGGATGGAAAAACCTTTTCGACGAGCGGGTAATCCCTTACCAAGAGAGGGGAACCCCATTCTCGTTCCACTCGGATTTTATCACCTTCAAAGGTCAAAGCATATTCAGTTTTCGCGATCCCCGGTCTTCTATGGTGTTCAATGACGAAGTCGCCACTTGCTGAGACGACAGAACTATCAGAGTGCTTCATCTTAGTGATAATCGTTTCCAAGTCAAACACAGCAGGATTATAGGCGTGTTGGTCAGGTTCATCGCTTTTACCGGGCATAGCGGAACTTCCGAATAGCGTCCGAATATCCGGTTTGGATTCAGGATTTAACACATCGCCTACTGTACTCCGTTTACCAATTCCGTAATCGAAAATAGGTGTCTCAGGAGGTAAACCTAAACCCAGCAATTCAGTAACATCGGTGTTTAACCGACACTCCTTCGTGAGAAGAACGTTTTTGAAAATTAAATTCTCACCTTTCTCTTGTTGTTCCGGTGATGTCTCAGGGACAATGGACGATTCAATTCTCTTAGGAAACCAGACATCCGGCAGGTATTCGTGATACTCAATTTCTCGACTCGAAATATAGGTTACACCTGCTTTGAAGCCGTGCCCTGCCGACCGATTATCCACAGTATACGCTCTTTCTAACTTAACCAAACGGAAACCTTTGTCATGCGAAATCCAGAGTTTAAGGGTCTGAGCAGGTTTTTTGAAGTCACCCTTCGACCAAGCAGGTATATTTAGACGCATCACTGATGTCTTTTCCCCGTTTAATACCTTGCTCCGAATAATTTCACTCTCATGTTTCTCAAGCAAGTGCCAAAGCGGTTCGGATAGATAGGAATTATCTGAACCGAGGCTTGGAAAGGTGAGCCACCACCTCGGATCAATGTCAGAAGAGACAATGCCCTCCCGAGGTCGAACACTATATTCGAGATGATAATCATAAACCAACAGCGTCGTCTCTCCCTCCAACCAGAAAAAATAGGTTGTCCCTGTCTCATTTTCAACAAGTGTAAAACTCTCCGGCTCGTCGCCAGCGATGATGCGTACATCGTCAGCGAGTTCAATGCCTTGTTGCTTGAATGCCTGTTGAATCATCTCAAGATCAGTTTTCTCCTTGCCAGGTGCAATTTCAAAGTCAAAGATCATCCTTCTTCTTTTTGCTGCCTCCCAGGAGCGTTCTCCATCCCAATACCCTATGAGAGGGAATCCCTCTTCCTGCTCCACTTGGACTTTCTCACCTTCAAACGTCAGCGTATATTCTTTTTTACTGATTCTCGGACCTCTATGTCTTTCCATGACGAAATCACCGGTTACGGAGACGACAGAGTTATCGTAGTGCTTCATCTTCGCGATAATTGTTCCTATGTCAAGCGAAACGGCATCATCGACTTGCTTTCCGGCTCCATTGTTCTTGCTTGGTGCATTGGGACTTCCGAGCTGTGTACGGTTATCTGATTTGGCTTCAAGGTTCAGCACAATGGGTGCTTCAACGAGTTCAACCGTCATCTCTGATGTTGCATCGAAACTGTAAGGTTTTTGGAAATGGGATAAGTATTGGTGGTTTGCGATACCGAGCATCAAAAGGACGACTGCTAATGCAGAAACACCTATTGCCCAGGGCACCAATGGTTTACCACCGGAGGGTGCAGCGGGTTTCAGACGCGCTACCTCTTGCATAATGTTTTCAGTGAGATTTGGCGTGATTTGGTAATTCCCTAATGCTTCTCTTATCATCGGTTCCTCCTTTTTCAAGCGGCGACGTGCACGATAAAGACGATTTTTAATCGAAGCCACCGAGACACCTAAAAACTCGCTTATCTCCTCGTATGTCATTTCCCCGAGGTAGTAAAGCGTGATGACTGTTCGGTCACTCTCTTGTAACTTTGCGAGTAGTTGCTTCACGACTTCGCGTTGTGTCTCCACCGCCACCCGTTCGTTTTCCGCAATGACATATCCTGAATACGTCGTTTTTTCTAATTGTGCGCTGTCTGTGTCTTCCAACGACTGCGTTGGTAAACGTTTCTTACGCCTCCACATCTTGCAGTAGTTTGCAGCAATCACATAAAGCCAACTCGCAAACTTCTGCGGTTCCTTTAGCGTTGAAAGGTTCTGATACGCTTTCAGAAAGGTGTCTTGCGTAATCTCTTCGGCAACGTGAAAATCTCCAGTTTTCCGCCACGCGAGCGCGTGCACCCGTTTTTGGTGTTTGTTCACAAGTGCGGAGAACGCAGTATCATCGCCGTCAAGGACGCGTTGGATGAGTTGAGCATCGTCGTTTTTCATCGGACACCTCTAAAAAAGGAATGTTCATGATTTTATCTCCACAATTAATGATGCTACTTGAGATAAAAAAGTCTCACAATTCTGTCAACTCTTGATCGCGAACTTCGCCGATAGATGCGGGAATATGTAAAGGAGGTTGAAATTATATTTTACAGATAATGAGAGGGAGGAGGATTGTATAAGTGTTGCTCGATTTGCCCTCTTTCTGTTAGTGGGATTATACCATAAACCCAGCTAATAGTGTATATGCTTTGGAAGGAGCGCAGGGTCATTTAGTTTTCGGTTTTTCGTCGTTTTTGTCAAAGCAGTCGCGATTCGGAGATCGCTCCTACAGCGGGTTTTGGAACATTCAGAAATTTCTCCTAAGGGAGAACTGAATGGCTCTGGAAAGAGCGTAGAGCTGTTTAGTATGCGGTTTTTAGTTCGTTTTAGGTAGTGTCGCGACTGGGAAGTCACTCCTACAGAGGACATATTTCAATCCAAAAACCGAAGGCGAGGCACAGGGACCCCGCCAAACAAATCATCGCGCTTCTCGGATTCAGTGTTATTCCGCTATTCTCTGGAAATGCTGATGTGGTTTTGTTTCATGAGGTCGTGAAATTCACCGCCTGACTCGAAAGCCGAGTCATCACGTGCTAATGTAATATAACGACCACCCAAATCACCGATAGTCCTCATGAGCTTACTTGATTCCTCATAAACTTGACCCCTTAGCAAAGAGATGTCTGGATCTTTCGCGTGAAATTCGGCAAGTTCCTCAATCAATTTGAACATGTCAAGACGGAGATTAAGAGTTCGAGGAATTTCTTGACGTAAAAATGCGATTTTTTCCGCTGTTGGCGCATCAAGTTCTGGCTTTAAACCGAAAACATGAGCATCGGGAGGTAGGCTTAAACGGAGCAACTCAGCGACATCCGTGTTTAACTGACATCGCTTCATGTGGACCACGGTCTTTAGGATGACTTCATCCTGGCGTGGCAGATCTGCTACTTCGATCGGGGCATAGTACCTTTCAATTTTCTTAGGAAACCAGACATCCGGCAGGTATTCGTGATGATCTATTTTCCGTGTCTCTACATAGATATCACCGACTTCAAAGTGCTCCGATTCCGCCGGATTCTTAGCGATAAATGCTCTTTCCAACTGAACCAGCCGGAAACCTTTGTCATGAGAAATCCAGAGTTTAAGAGACTGCTTAGGTAAATTTAGTCGGATAACAGAAGTCTCTTCGCCGTTCAGTAATTCACTACCGAGAAGTTTACTTTCATGCTTTTCAAGGAGTTGCCAAAGCGGTTCGGTGAGATAGGCACTTTCATCTTCACTTTGGTAAGTAAGCCAATATCTCGGATCGAGGTCAGAAAGAATATTCCGCTGATACCAAACACCATATTTGAGATGATGGAGGTCATAAATCTTGAGGGTCGTATCTGCCTCCCATAAGATAAAATAGGATTTACCTGTCTGGTTCTCAATAAGCGTGTAACTATCCGGCTGTTCACTCGCGGCGATGCGTACATCGTCAGCAAGTTTAATGCCTTGTTGCTTGAACGCCTGTTGAATTGTCTTGATGACCGTACTTCCTTCGTCAGGTGTAACCTCAACGCTAAAGAGCAGTTTTTTGTATTTATAGATTTCCCATTGCTGTTCTCCGTCGTAAATTTTCACGAGTGGCAACAGCCTTTTTATGAGCGGCAAATCCTTATCTAACGTCGGAAAATCCCTTTTTTGTTCTATCCGGATTTTCTTACCTTCAAACGTCAACGCGTATTGCGTTTTCGCGATCCCTGCACCTCTATGGTGCTCAATGACGAAGTCACCACTTGCTGAGGCGATAGTACTATCATAGTGCTTCATCTTAGCGATGACCGTTTGTAAATCGTGCGGCGCGGGATCATAGACTTGCTCATCAGATTCATATTGCGTCAGAATATCCGGTTTGGGTTTAGGGTTTAACACATCGCCTGCTGAACTCGGTTGACCATTCACATAATCGAAAACAGGTGTATCAGGCGGTAAACGTAGACTGAGGAACGCTGTAACATTGGTGTTTATCCGACACTGTTTCGTGAGAATGACATTTTTGTAAAGGAGATCCGATCCATTTTGTTGTTCCGGTGATGCCTTTGGAGCAGTAGACGACTCAATTCTCTTAGGAAACCAGACATCGGGTAGGTATTCGTGATACTCAATTTTACGGGTCGAAATATAGGTTACACCCGCTTTGTAGGAACTCCATTCCGTTGGGTTCTCTACGGTATACGCTTGTTCTGACTTAACCAGTCGAAAACCTTTATCATGAGAAATCCAGAGTTTATAGGACTTAGCAGGCATTTTAAAGTTTTCCGTGGACCAAGCCGGGATATTTAGACGAATCACGGATGTCTTTTCACCGTTCAGGACCTCACTCCCAATAATTTCACTCTCATGTTTCTCAAGCAAATGCCAAAGCGGTTCGGATAGATAGGAACTGTTTGAACCGAGGCTTGGAAAGGTGAGCCAAAATCTCGGATCATAGCTGGAAGGAACCAACCACTGAGGTCGAACACTATATTCGAGATGATAATCATAAACCAACAGCGTCGTCTCTCCCTCCAACCAGAAAAAATAGTTTGTCCCCGTCTCATTCTCAACAAGCGTGAAACTCTCTGGCTCGTCGCCATCAACGATGCGTACATCGTCTGCGAGGTCAATACCGTTATGCTTGAATGCCTGCCGAATCATCTCAAGGTCAGTTTTCTCCTTGTCGGGTGCAATTTCAAAGTCAAAAATCATCCTTCTCTTTTTTTCTCCCTCCCAGGAGCGTTCTCCATCCCAATACCCTATGAGAGGCCATCCCTCTTCCTGCTCCACTTGGACTTTCTCACCTTCAAACATCAGCGTATATTCTTTTTTCCCGATTCCCTGATCTTGATGACGTTCGAATACAAAATCACCGGTTACAGAGACGACAGAGTTATCGTAATCCTTGATCTTCGCGATAATCGTTCCTAAGTCAAGCGAAGAGCCTTCATCAACTTGGTTGCCGGCTCCATTGTCCTGACTCGGTGCTTTGAGATTTCCAAGCTGCGTCCGGTTATCCGATTTAGCTTCAAGGTTCAGCACGACCGGTGCTTCAATCAGCTCAACCGTCATCTCTGACGCTGCATCGAAACTGTAGGGTTTTTGGAAATGGGATAAGTATTGGTGGTTTGCGATACCGAGCATCAAAAGGACGACTGCTAACGTGGAGACACCGATTACCCACGGCACCAACGGTTTACCACCGGACGGAGCAGCGGGTTTCAGACGCGATATCTCGCGCATGATGTTTTCAGTGAGATTTGGTGTGATTTGGAAATTTTCTAAAGCCTCTCGAATCATGGGTTCCTCCTTCTTTAAACGTTGCTGTGCGCGGCGGAGACGGCTTCTGACCGTATTTGCCGATACCCCCAAAAACGCGCCGATCTCCGCACTGGACATCTCACCGAAGTAGTGTAGCGTGATGACCGTGCGTTCACTCTCCTGAAGTTTGGCGAGCAACTTTTTGACTACTTCGCGTTGTGCTTCTGCCGCTGTTCGCTCATTTTCCGCAATGACATATCCTGAATAGGTGGCTTTCTCCAATTGCTTGCTATGCGTCCCCTCAAGCGACTCCGTCCATAAACGCTTCTTACGTAGCCATGTACTACACTTGTTTGCAGCAATCACATAAAGCCAACTCGCAAAACTCTGCGGTTTCTTCAGCGTCGCTAATTCCTGATATGCCTTTAGGAATGTATCCTGTGTAAGCTCCTCGGCGATATGGAAATCTCCGATCTTCCGCCACACAAGCGCGTGCACCGGCTTCTGGTATTTGTTTACAAGTTCAGTGAAAGCGGTATCATCGCCATTGAGAACGCGGTGGATGAGCTCAACATCAGTGGTTTTCATGAATTCCCTCCGATCGTGCTATAGTGACGCATTTTAGGGGGAAAACTGGTGCATAATTCTGAATGTATATAAAAAATGGGTGGTTGGATGCAGTGAAATACTATTTTACCAAACCAGAAGGGTTTGTCAAGATGTTAAGAGTTGAATTACAGAGCCATTCAGTTGTTCCACAGAATCAATATCGGATTTTCCAGAACCTCGTGTAGGAGCGATCTCCGAATCGCGACTTCTTTCATAAAACCGGCGAAAAACCGAAAACTAAATAGCCCTGAGTTAAATGGTAGGATAGAGGTAGGAAAGGGCGGCATTTGGCTCCGCCCAGATAACGGACATTACTCTTCAATGTTGAAATGAATCATATTACCGGATCGTGAGTTCATGTATAGAGTATTTCCATCAACAGCGAGGGTAGTTACGATAGTGAGGAAAGTTCCGCTATCAGGTATCTTTGAGACAATCTGTTCCCAAGTGCCGCCTTCCAAGCGATAGATACCTGTGTTTTTGGTAAAACCGTAAAGGGTGTCTCTATCAACAGTCAGTTTTTCCATATTGAGACGTGTTCCTGCTGCATCGGTGATAGCACGCCACTGTTTTCCGTCGCTTGACGCGGCGACACCTGCGTCCGTTGCTACATACACTGTGGGTTCTGCAAACACAATATCTTTGAAAGCTTTAACAGGAAATGGCAGTGCTGGTGTGAGATCGAGCCAATTATTTCCCATATCAAACGATGTAACGAGGCGACCATCCCGTTTTCCGACGTAGATGGTGTTTCCTGAAACGGCAAGTTTGAACCCCAGTTGCCAAGTCCTAAAAATTTCGCCAATCTTTTCCATTGGCAGCCCCGCGCTTTCAAATGCCTTTGCAGCTTCCGCATAATGGAGTTCACCCGTCTCTTGCACACCTGTGTCGTACCACTCTGTTTCCCCGGGTCTCCATCGGAAGAGTTTAAAGTTGTATTCCAAGTAAAACGTGTCGCCACTGACTGCAAAAGCACCATTTAATACACCTTGCCGTATGAGTTGCTCTTGATCCTGATAAAGTTCTTGCCGATAAAGTTCATCTTGCGTAAGAATTTCCCCTCGTGCCAACGTCTTAAAGAACCTGTCCGCACCAACGAAATTCTCTTTCAACTGTTCAACGAACGACTTATCTGATACATCTAAAGACCCCGTTCTTCCTGTCCTCCACAGGTAGTTCAATCTGCTTGAGTTAAAAATAGGTATGCCTTGTATTGGCATGGCTGTGTTGCCATCTGCAGAGATGCGATATAAACCTGTTTTATATTCGTTACCAAAACTGCGCCAACCATCTGTTTTGGCATAGAGGCTACCACCGAATTCATCTATCTCATTAAAAAACGGCGGTTCTTCTCTAACAGGAGCTGTCATTGGTATTCCTATCTGAATCGTTCTCCAAGATTTGCCCTTGTCGGTAGTCTTTACGATGTCTCCCGCGAATATCGCATAAAG
>JAKZUG010000570.1:0-7227 GCA_047516705.1 Candidatus Poribacteria bacterium
ACCGCTGCGCCTTCACCTGCAAAGAATTCCGCGCTTTTCGCACCGATGCCTCGTGCTGCACCTGTGATAACGGCGATTTTGTCTTTGAGTCGATTAGCCATGTGTGTGCTTTTAGAGTCCTCGCAGGAGGGATGTCCACCGTTCCCATGCAGCTTTGGTAGCAGATTTCTGTGCTTCGTCCGTGTCTTCCCCCATGCCGCGTCTCAGGAAGGCGTGACCAACCCCTTTATAGATTTCCGGTTCGTATGTAACATTTGCAGCATCCGCTGCTGCCTTTGTGGCATCAATTGTGGCATTGATACGGTTATCGCTCTCGCCATAAAAGCCGTATACTGGTGCTGAAATCTTGGGCACATCTTCCGGCGGTGGCGCGGAACCGTAAAATACGAAGCCAGCCGCGATTGTGTCGGAATGGACTGCGTAGCTGAAGGTCTGTCCCCCACCCCAGCAGAACCCAGAGACAGCCACCTTTTCGTTGGTTGAGGGGAGGTCTCGGACGTATTTCTGGACAGCGTCCAAATCCGATGCGACTTGAGAAGCAGGGAGTTCTCGGATAGCCCGTCGGACATCGTCACCGGAGTCGAAACTGTCTGTGCCGCCACCGTCGGGTCCCATACCCGAAAGCAGGTCTGGGCAAATCGCAACGAACCCATCAGCAGCAAGTCTATCTGCCACAAGCCGGATCCAATCGGTTAACCCGAAAATCTCATGAATGACAATGATAGACGTTGCAGGCTCTTTCACCTCTGGGTAAACAACAAACGCATTGACAACACGTCCATCGGGAGTTGTGACTTTCACCCATTCGCCGTGGCGTGGTGATTTTTCGAGTTCAGCCTTTTCATCGCCAGCACTTACATTGATTATGAATAATGTGCCCGTAACAATGATGCCTAACATGAGAGCATGGCATGTCTGCATACTTTTCTCCTTATTTTTTCTTTGTCTTATGTATAATAGATTTCACTACCTTCTGCATTTCGGCAGCGGGCATTGCGCCGAGCAACAAGAAATGGATATCTGAGGTCGTCCACCTGAAAGCGTCCGTAGGACCAAGTCGGTGTTTATAGACAGTTGTCCCACCGATGTCAATCTTAGTTGCTCCTCGACGTTCTCTGGAACCGGGCTGTGGTGCCTTGCCTGTTTCTTCAAACAGCGTGAAATTTACCAAGCCATCTGTATATTCAAGAAAAATGGTGTCGTTTTCTCTCCGGTTTATACTGCGAACACCCTGCAACTGGAACCCCGCTGGCACGTATTCAGGTTGGATAGGTTTCGTTTTGAGAATTTTTTTGGCTTCGACAAGCGAACTCGGGCGGCTGCGCCGCGGTTGGGGTTTAATCTCTTTTTGAAGGGTTTCCCATTTTTTTCTGACAGCTTCGAGATTAAAACTAATCCGGTTATAAACAAACATCTCCCGAAGGATACCTTCAGCGTCCAGATCTTCTACCCGCAAAATAGCTCCATTTTCGCGCGCGAAGTAAATATGTTTTGTCGGTCTACCGGCGAATTTGGGACTAATGATTAAGATATCTGTTTCGTAATCAGCGATTTTCTCCTCTGAAGGACACTTTTCTAAGTTATAGTTTTGTGCGATGAGTTTAATCTCTTTTTCGGAAAATGGACTTCTAACTTGGCGCCATTCGTTCCTGTCCCGATTTCTTTCCGGACGATCTCTACGATTCTCGTTATTGTCTCTTTGTCTGCTGTCGTTCTGGCGTTCATCTCTGTTTGGCTGACCGTTGACTGATCTACGTTCACCGACGACAGATACCACCTTCCTATAAGAGGCATCTCCGGGTATGTGAATGACGAGCTCTTCAAAAGTACGTGTGCCTCTTGATGAACTGGATGTTCTCAGGCGGACGCCGACGTAACCTACTTTATGCTCAGCTTCTACAATGCGTTCCAGCGTACTGGTGTCAGCCAAAAGTGTTTGGGGTGCCCACAGCAAAATGGCTAAGACTGCTGCAGACCAAAGGGGATTGCATTTAAATCGCATGTCTTTATGAAGGTTTAGATGCTTATGCGCTCGCATGGATTCACCTGTTGGTTGCTTATTGGAAAATTCAATCTCCTACATTTTCGAGATAGAGGTCAAGAAACAGTTCTTCAGTATCGTCAACGCTTTCTATAGACGAAACGTCTTGGCTGAGCGGACTACCGACGTTTGACTTCAATGGGTTGTCCGCGAGTTGTTCAGTATGAAGCCCGAAGTAAAAGTCAAGCGTCTCTTCATCTTGCGGTGCTGTCGGATGAAAGTAGAGTGCCCCCAAAATCAGTGCAAGCGTTAGGATGCCGGTGGCACCTGCTGTTACGGGACGGAAAAACCAGCGTCCGAGGTCGGGTAGGGATTGACCGATATTTCGTAGCCATGGTGTGCGCGCAGGTTCCTCTACACGTGTCTCTACTGCCTGTTGGCGTATTTTTGCCATCACTTCGTCATGGATAGATGCCGGCGCAGGATGCTCAAGCCTTTTGATCTGCTCGCGATTTTCGCGGAACGCTGACAGCGTCTCGGAACACGCGTTGCAGGCGTAAAGGTGTGCTTCAATCCGCTGGCGCATAGTAGGTGCTAATTCGTTGTCTAAATAGGCTGATAGTTCATCTTGAAACTGCGTATGTATTTTTGCCATCACTGCGTCTTTAAGCGTTGATGGGACGGGACGCGAGAGGTCAGCGACTATCTGACGGTTCTGCTGGAACGCCGACAGCATCTCGGAACACGCGTTGCAGGAACGGAGATGTGCTTCAACTTGTTCGTGCATGCTTGGTGATAATTCATTATCTAAGTAAGCAGATAGTTCGTCTTGAATACGTTTGTGGTTCATATTTTTAATCGAGAATAGCGGTAAAAAACGCTTACCACTCGACTCGCTCCAGTTCTTTTTTCAATGCTTTCCGTGCTTCATGTAAACGGGATTTGACCCGCCCCAGTGTGCATCCTAAGATTTCTGCTATTTCTTCATAAGTCAGATCTCGCAGTTCTCTTAGCACCAAGATCTCTCTATGGCTGTCTTTGAGTTTCGCGAGGGCCGCGTGGACGATTTCTTTCTCTTCAGTACGCAAAGCTTCTTCTTCAGGTGTTACTGTATCAAGGGGTACCCACGGTTGTGAATCGTCAATCTCTGTGGGGTCAGTTTTTCGGCGTTGGTACTGGTCAATATGATTAAGGCATTTATTTTTGACAATACGGTAGAGCCATGTAGAGAATCGGGAACGAAACTGGAATTTCCCGATGTTTTCCCATGCAGAAAGGAAGGCATCTTGTGCGACATCTTGCGCGTCTTGGTGATGACCGAGTATACCGTAAGCGATATTGTAGACCCAATGTTGGTATCGAGTGATGAGGGTTCCCATCGCATCGGCATCGCCATTTTGACAGCGCAAAACAATCTCCCGTTCTTGTACAATATCCAATTCTTCGGTTTTACCCATCTCTGAATAGGTTTCCATAGTCGCTGTACGGGTTGCAACGGGCATACTTCTTCTCCAAACTGCAGGGGTAAGAGAGTGCTTCTTCAATTCAGAGCCATTTAATTCTCGGATAACAGTGATGTTCAAGGAACAGTAGGTACTTGAAACAAGCAAATCCCAAGATATAGTCGAAAACTAAATGGCGTTCTTGTTGAATTAGACATCTTAGAAAACAAAAGGTTCGTTTTCTTTTATTTAAGCACGTTTTCCTTACCCGGTGTGGTCTGGACCTGTTTAAGTTTGCCACTACCGTTCGGCCATCTGCCGAGGGCAACATCCTTCTCCTGTTTTTCAAATACCACTGTATCAAGGACTTGGTTACCACTTGTATCGGTATCAACGAGCATTACAGTTTCACCATTGCGAGACAACTTAAAGTTGGCGTGGAGTCCTTGTTCTGCTTTACCATCCTCATCCAGCCACACAAGGAGGTACCCGTGTGCAGGAATCATAGTATTCTCTGGGAATGCCCATTTTTTTGGATTGTCGATGTTATCTGTCAGGTACATTCCAGAGAGATTCACGGTGTTGTTGGTGAGGTTGTGGAGTTCAAGCCAGTCTTCGTATTGCCCTTGTGGGTCAGCGAGGCTCTTGGTGTTGAACGCCATCAGTTCGTTAATGATGACAGGACTTTCTTTCGCAACGGGGACACCAACTGTGTAATGCGCTGCGCCATACGCTGCACGTGTGGGTGAGAAGGCTGTCGTGCTGTGTGTCTTCACCGCGTTCGCCTCGACATAATAGTAGACAGTTGTACTTGCTGGGAAAGCGGGAATTTGTCCAACAAAACTATTCTTTTCGCTTCTCATCTTAACTTGGTTAAAAATAGCATACCGATCAGTACCATAATACAACAAAACCGAATCTGCCGCAACTGATTTATCGAGTGTCGCTTTAACCGAAACAGGTTGATTCGCTATAGGAGAAGTTCCTGATCCGATTTCAAGAGAGACAATCGTTGGTGTTGGTCTGTTAAGTTCTGGGTGATTGCGAAGATATTCGCGTCTTTGGTTTACAAAGCGTTCGAGGTCAGCAGGAGTTCCGGTCGTAAAATCTTCGTAGCCATAGAGTTTCTTATCGTCTTGCTGGACTTCAGCATCAATAAGTGCCTGATATTCATTGGTAATTGGTCCTAATACTTCCCAATCGAGCCATTCATTAACAACGGTGTGGACGTGTGCAAGGTAGCGGGCACGCCATTGCGGATTTGAGAGCAATCGCTTAATCAGTGGGCGCGCTGTATTGTTTTCATGTGCAACAGGAGATGCCATTCCATTTGTAATATCTCCCCATGACCAGCCGCCCGGACCTCCACCCCCAGGGCCCCCGCGCCCCTCTCTACCAAATCTGAGACTTTCGTTGTTATCATGTGGTACAAGATGGAATCTGCCATTCACATCTTGATAGATAGCGTAATCGCCACCTTTGTGGATGTAGCCATCGTCGTCCATAAAGACATTTGAAACGGCGAGTTGCCACAATACTTGATCAATATTGAGTAGTGCTGGGAGGTTTTCCGAGAGTTCTGCATCAGTGGTCGTTTCGTCAAGCATTTTACACAGCGCGATAAGGCCTTCCCAAGGCACTTCGGCATTATTGGTTTTGAGTTGATAGGTTTCTTGATACGTCGCCGGATCATCCCCTGCATAAGTCAAGGCACCGCCTCTACCGGGACCAACTTTCCAACGCACACCGCCTTTTGTGCCGAACCACTCATTGAGAAAATCCTTATTATATTGCTGTAGGTTGATATAAACACCCCAGTTCTCACCGTTGATAACTAATTTAACGAGATTGGTTTTCATGGCAGGCATATAGTCGCGTGAAATCCGATTGTAGAGCACTTCGCGCAGGAAAGAGGCATCAACATGTCCGTTGAGCAAGTTGAGCGTTTTGTAACCGTAGAGGCGTTGTCCATCTTCACCATAATCAATAGCGATATTAAAAGACTTTTTCTCGGAGTTAACCGTAAAGTAGGAAGAGGTGCCTCGAAAGTGGACACCGACTTCTGGATAGACCTTCCCATCAACAATAAGCTCCGCCGGAACCTCAATATCCGTGCGATAAAATGCGTTCATCTGTTCGGACCAATCTTCATGGTGGAATCGGAGATAGAGGGTCTGGAGTGTTTTAGCGTTGTAGAGTGAAGGTGAACCTTCTGGCGCAGAAATGAGGCTTGTCTGCACATCGGTCTGGACACTGTTGCGTAAGTTTTCTTCGGGTATTGGAGAAACATTTCCACCGCCGCGCGTGCTGAGCGCGGCTTCGCGTTCGGCACCGGTTAATTTTCCATCCTTGTCTGTATCAAACTGTTCGACCAGTTTTTCTGCGGGTCGCGGTCCGCCGCGCCCACCACCAAATCCAAATGGTGGCATTCCAAATGGTGGCATTCCGCCGGGGCCCCTGCCAAAACTTCTATCAGGAGGAGTGTTGCTTTGTATCTTCTGAATCTCTTCGTGGCTTAATTTGTCTCCTGTGAACGCTTCTAAACCTGTGACTCGAAGCCTGAGATCGTCCTCTTCATCACTCAGTTTGCCATCTCCATTGAGATCAAACCGTTTCTGTTCATCTGAGAGTTCCGCCGATTTTTCGTTATCTTGGGCATTGACATGCATCGTCCAACCGGCAGTTATTAGCATAAGGGCTATTATTACTTTAAGGTGTTTCATTATGTTCTCCTTTTTTAGTTTTGATGTGTCTGGTATAGCGAAGTTCGGATTTTCCGAACCTATTGTGTTCACTTTTTATCTATTCTTATTTTTGTGTTCACTTTTTATCTATTCTTATTTCTGTGACATTTTCAATCCGTGAGAGTTCATTAAAAAAGGTGAGCCATTCCTGCGGATTCGCCAATTTGACTCGGAAGTTTAACTCAACCACCTGCGATTTTTTTATCCGTTTTTCAAGTAAACGTTCATAAATCAAGTGTTTGTCGAAAACAGGACGATAAACGGTTTCGGCATTCTGGTCGGGCGGGAGACAGAATTCTAAGATAAATTCGTTGTTGTTGCCAAAATGCTGATGCCAGTGGTAGATAGCAAGGATAATGATGCCGATGAGAAAGGTCGCCAAAATTGCAACCGATGACTTTCCTGCACCAACTGCCATACCGACAGCCAAAGCGTAAAAGACGAAGCCGATGTCGCGCGGGTCTTGGATAGCCGTCCGAAACCGGATGATAGATAGTGCTCCGACTAAACTGAACGCACGCGCAATGCTATCACCGATGATCACCATCACGACTGAGATCAGCATACACAGAATAATGAGTGTGTCGGTAAAAGATTTTTGCGGGCTACTGCTGTGCGTCCACTGGTAGATGTTAACGATGAAAATACCCAGTGCAAATGAAAGTAGTAGCCTCAGGGCATCAGCTCCAAGTGTTACAAGTGGCGGTAGTGTTAAAAAATCGAATAGTGCGTTCATTCAAATTTACTTTGCCGTTTGCTGATTGAAAGTTTATACGTAGTCTATCATAATTTGACAAATATGTGGAAGAAATTGTTAGAAAATTGTCTATATACCTGCTGACATTTATCAGAGTTATGGTTACTCTACTAACGGCGTTGCCTAAGAGCGTGTCGTGTTATGAAAATGTGATTTGTTTTCAAAAGTTTCTTGATTTTTAGCGCATGAGATGGCATCCTAAGAGTTAACTACACTTTTCAGGAGGACATCTCATGCGAGAACATGTTATCACATCAGCGGCGTTTTTTCAATCCGCTTTGTATGCGAACTCTCGGGATATGA
>JAKZUG010000571.1:0-4434 GCA_047516705.1 Candidatus Poribacteria bacterium
GGTAATAAGAAGGGATTGGAACACGAAATATGAAAGAAACAAGAGAAATTGGGAACCATTTAAAGGTTTCACAACTGTAGTCCTAACCATCACCGGTATCTTGTTTTGTGTAGGAATAGTCGTTCTTGCTTTTGGGTTTGCGAAAACCCTTGGCATCCTCTAAACCGGAGGCGGATAAGAGACCCTGTGGGCACTGTCATAAAATGATTTATACGTGCGTCACCCCTACCGAGCACCAAGCCTACTGTGATGGTTGTGGCGAATTATATTATACTTGTGATAAGACAGACGTTAAAGAATCAGAAGAACCGCGCTATCGGCACCAGATCGTTGGAAAAGGCACCCCTGACGAACACTATGCTTGTAAACATGAGGGTGCTCTTTCCATTCCGATTCCTGATAAATAACCGTCTTTGCTGCGACTGGTACTAAGGAGTTTATAATGTCTATTACACTAAAAAAAATCCTACTACTTTGTGGGTGTCTTATCCTTGTCGGTGGCGTTGCGTTCAATTTCATCCAACAAAACAAACCCGATCCGGATCCTGTCGTCGAAATTTACAACGCACCGAAACGCTTACCAAAGCAGGATCCCTCTACGAAAATATCTCCTATTCGTGCTGCCCCATCTGAAGTAACGTCTATTGAAGCTTCACAGACAGCTGAAGAAACGCCTCGGCCTGAAACATCGGCACCTTCTGTTACGCATGCCGTGCCATCAGAGAAAAAAGAGGATGTGCTTTCAGAAGAAGTTATCCAAAAATGGGTGGATGATGTCATAACAGAACTTGAGCAATTGAATTCCCGATTTATGGAGAAATACCCCGAACTGGTGGAAATAGCGATGATGACAAAAGAAGAAATCCTTGAAACGTATCTGACTCCAGAATCACAACAAGAACTTTTAGAATATCTCCAACGCGTCCGACCGGAGATGTTAGCGGAGTTCAGCGATGTCTTTTCAAGGGTCCCGATTGAGATTATAGAGGATCTATTCCTTGAAGCAAAGGATCATCTTGTTAAAATGTGGGGACAGGAAATCGCTGATCAGGCGGTACATCAAGTTCGAAAGGATTTAGGATTATAAGTTTCTAATGATGCGACGACTACTTTTCAAACACATCGGCATCGGGGCACTCTTTTTTGGCATTCTGTTCATCGCCTTTTGGATACGTGTTCAGGGCGGTGAACGTCTGTATATGAAAGTCGGAGACGAAAAAGTAGAGCAATTTACCGAAAATGATGCGTATCTTTACCACTGGCAAGCAAAAGAAATTAATAAGCGAGGCATCCTCCCTTTCCGTGATAAACACCGTTGGCTGCCGCTCGGAAGAGACAATCGTCAGTTGCTTTCACTCTATGCGTATGCCATTGCCTATACACACAAAGTTTTTCCGTGGTTCTCCCTCTACCACATCCAACTTTACGCACCTATTCTTTGTTTTACCATCGGTCTCGGTGTGCTATTTATTTTCCTTGCCCGCACCTATGGAGTTATCTTTGCTTCCATCGTTGGACTACTCTTAGCAACGTTGCCTGGGAGTATCGAACGGAGTGCCATCGGGTTCGGGGACAGAGACGCTTGGTGTTGGATGTTGGGCGTTCTTGCCGTTACCAGTTATCTCTGGAAAGAACAGATGGATACCGGACCGCGCCGATGGATAGTAGCTGCCGTCGCGGGGTTCACCGTTTTTTTGGGGGGACTCTCTTGGGAAGGCTTCGGTTTTTTCGTTCTCATCATACTCTGTGCAGAACTGTGGAAGTTCTGCACTACAGATACCGAACATCGCCTCAAAGAATACGTCATCTGGATGCTCATGTTTGTCCCTTTGCTGTATATGCTCAGTCCTGCCTATCGCAGCGGATACGGTTTTTCAACTCATGTTACCGCCCTCATGCTGCTCCCGGCAATTACAGTGTTTCTGCTGCGTGGCACGAGATACCTGCTCATTCGGTATATTGAATCTCTCCACGGACATGCTAAGAAACTTGCAGTCGGACTAACGTTTTTGGGTATTGTAGCGGGGGGCTGCTATATTATTTTTCAATTCGACACGTTCGAGACAACTACCTTTTCACTTCAAGAAAGTCGTCTTATGCAAAACGTAGGAGAACTTGTTGATCCGGATTTTAGGTATTGGCATCGCCGGTATGGTGGCATCTTTATTTTAGGTAGTATCGGTTTGCTAACAACTTGTTTTTACTTTTGGCAGCGTAACGGCATCCCTCTGGCATTTTCTCTCACTCTGTTCAGCGTAACAGTTTTCTTCCGCGAACCTGTGAGTGGATGGATAAGTGGAGGATTGTGTGATACCCTCTTTTTTATTTCATTGATACTAACATTTTTATGGTTCGGCATTGTGAGCTTACGTAAAACACCTGATAAAAATGAATTAGTAGCGATCGCCATATTCGCATGGTTTCTGCTATGGGTGGCACTTGCGCGCGGTGGCAAACGCTATGACTTCTTTATCGGGCTGCCGCTTGCTTACGGCACAGCATGGTTACTCTGGTTCGCTCCAACATACCTCATACAGAAACTCAAAGACGCAAAAGTACTTTATCCGAATATAAAGGCAATACATATCACGATTATTGTCGTGATTGTCGTATTAATACCCGTTTCCTTTTGGACACCTCTGGGGGGACATGCGACCCGTTCCGTTTATGCTGCTGCGGAAATGCGTAAACCCGTGCCCGGTAAAGGACCCGTAACGCATGCGCTGACCTGGATAAAAAACAGAATCCCACAAAATGCAGTTTTCGCTGCGAATTGGCCTTACGGCACACAACTTAACGTCTTCGGTGGTGTCAAAACCATTACGGACCCAGATCATTTTTTACCACATTGGATACATCTTTATTACCGGCATGTTTTCTGTGCAGAAAACGAAAAAGAGGCTCTCGAATTTCTAAACACATACAATGCCACACACCTCATGTTAACAAGACGAAACTTGACAAGAAGAGCTCACGCCTATTCACTAATTGGCAGTAATACTAAAAATGACAGGCACTTTAGGTTTTATCAATTGACACACAGAGAAACCTACATTGGTGCCCCATACCAGATACGTCCTAAAGAGCAAGGCACGCCTTTGGAATTCGTTGACATCGTCTCAAAGACATCTATCCGAAATCCAGGAGAGCACACCACCGTGTCCAACATACAACAGACCATAAATGTCACCGTTCACTTCAAAACGCATCACAACATCGTCCGAAATATTACTATAATGACCAACAGACCTACACAACATGTAATAGATATTGAAGACGGCGGTATCGTCTTTTACTTCGGTTCTAAAGGACAGCTCCACAACGCCTATTACGTCCCACCCCTCGGATGGAACAGTCTCGCTGTCAAATTATTCCTGCGAAGACAACACAGTAATGTTTTTGTACCAGTGTATTCAACACAAGAAGTAAAAATCTGGGAAATTCGCTATCCACTAGGCATAAGAAAGGACTCAAAATACCTTAGAACCGAACCGGAAACATCTCATGAAGAATGAAAAAATTGAAATTTCCGTTGTCATGCCTTGTCTCAACGAAGAAGAAACACTTGGTGCCTGTATTGAGAAGGCACAGCGTACTCTGGACGCATTAGGATTTCCAGGTGAAGTTGTTGTTGCAGACAATGGCTCTACCGATAATTCTGTTGCCATTGCACAAAACCTCGGTGCACGCGTTGTGCATCAACCGACGCGAGGCTACGGTGCCGCCTATCTTGCAGGTTTCGCCGCCGCACAAGGACAATACATTGTGATGGGAGACTCCGATGATACCTACGATTTCACAGACCTTGAGCGGTTCATAATGCCCCTTCAAAACGGCTACGATCTCGTTATGGGAAATCGGTTCAAGGGTGAAATCCTGCCAGGTGCAATGCCCTGGACAAGACGCTACATCGGCAATCCGATCCTATCAGGAATGCTACGCGTCCTGTTCGGCACATACATCTCAGATTCACACTGTGGCATGCGATCATTCACTACCGATGCATACAAGCGGATGAATTTGAGAACAACAGGGATGGAATTCGCTTCGGAAATGGTAATTAAAGCTGTTGAAACAAAACTCAAAATCCTTGAAATACCGATCACATATCATCCGCGCGCGGGCGAGTCAAAGCTCAACGCCATCAGAGATGCACTGCGACACATACGTTTTATGCTGAAGTATAAATTCTCCCACCGACGTACTGATTAATCCTTCCAAATCTGAATTAACAATTTCATTCCTATATTTGACACTAAAAAACCGTAAACACATATTCATCAAAGTCGTTAACAAACTAAAACGGTTCAATAAGTTTTAAATTCACTTGACAAATAGCCCAAAATTATATATAATAACGTGAGCTCGGTATAAGCAATCTTTTGTAGCGCAAACTGTTAGTTTGCGTTCCAGGATGCACAAACTAACAGTTTG
>JAKZUG010000572.1:0-8314 GCA_047516705.1 Candidatus Poribacteria bacterium
ACAAACTGGAACAGTACCGGAAACAGACGAAAATGGGGAACCGATTTACGTTAACATTGCAACTCTTATTACCGGACTTACTAATTTCGATCTACAATATTTTGATGGAGAGACGGAGGCTTGGAATACCTCATGGGATGATACCGAAAGCCTTCCGAGTGCTGTACAGGTTCTGATAACTGTCCAAGGTGAGACACAGGGAACGGTAAGCGCAGATACTACGCAGTTTACGCCCCAAAGTCAACCTATAGTGTCAAACGGTATGACCCAATCAACTATGGTGTATCTCCCGGCAAGTGCTACCGCTGGTGGTGAGGCAGAAAGCGCACCTTAGGAGAATTCGCAAATGATGTTATTCACAAAGCGGTTTACCTATACACTCCACAAGGAACAGAGCGGGTTATCCCTTGTCTCAACTCTCTGGATACTCACTATTCTCTCTATCTTGGCGGCGCAACTGCTCTATTCGATCCATATAGAACAGCGCACTCAGCGGAATTTCCTTGACAGAGCGAAGTATCATTACGCTGCAAGGGCAGGATTTGAATGGACACTCGCTGTCATGCGCGCAGACCAGACACCTTTTGATTCGCTCGGTGAAAGTTGGGCTGAACCTTTAGAAGGACAGGTTGAAGACGGCGTTCGGGTCGGCAATTTCTTAAACTATCAGGTGACGATTACCGATGAAGCATCAAAGGTTAATATCAATACCGCCGATGCGGGACTCATCAGTAATTTGCTGGCGCAAGCAGGGGCTTCACCGGATGATGAACTGACTCAAGAACTTGCCAATGCAATCGTAGAAGGGCAGCCGTACCGCACCGTGCGAGATCTCGCCCGAGTGGAAGGGATGACATCTGAACTTCTCTATGGAACCCCGCAACAAACAGCGGCGTTTACACAAGGAGGGGCAAGCACACAAAGTACGGCTACAAGCACGGTTCAAGAGTCTTCTACGACGAGTTTTGAAAGTCTGCAGAATACGTCAACTGACACACAACCGGGCCTCGTGGATTTAGCAACCATATATTCGCTTGACGCAAGCACCGATCCAGACGGACAACAACTCGTTAATGTCAATACAGGGGACGCAGAACAGCTGACGCAAATTAACACACAGCAGAACCAACCTGTTTTTTCACAAGCTGAGGCGGAGTCACGCATCCAACAACGTGATTTTGACAACCTTGCCGCACTCGTAGACGTGCAAGCGGTCTCCGATGAACTTTTTAACAACATCCAAAACCAAATTACCACTGAAGATTCCGGTGAGAATCAAGAAAATGAAGAAACGAACAATCGACAAGTCAATATCAATACCGCTGATGTCGAAGCCTTGCAATCCTTGCAGGGGATTGACCAAGGTATTGCCGAACGTATCATCAACCATCGAGACTCACAAGGGATTTTTCAAAACACAGATGCTATTAAAGAGGTCACGATGTTGACCCAGCAAGAATTCATCGGTATCGTTGATAAAATAACCTTGCAAGATGGAGACACCCGCAGCGGACTCATTAACATAAACACTGCACCCGCTGAAGTCTTAGCACTGCTACCCGGAATGGACCCCCAAAAAGCACAAGCGATCGTCGAACGCCGCGAACAAGACCCGCCAGACGACTCGCAGATACAGAGTTCTACTGAAGAAGAGATAACAGGGAATCCGTTCACCAACATTTCACAACTGTCGGAAGTAGAGGGAATTGACTTTGGGACGTTCCGTGAAGTTGTCGATTGGGTAACCTATCGTTCACACGGGTATCGTATTGAAGCAAACGGTGTTGATGCTGCAGGTAAAATTATTTCAACGTGTGTTGGCATCATCAATCGGACGGGGGACCAGGTCGTCGTCCAATATTGGAGACAGGATTAGGGTAAACGCTTGGTTTCTTCACTAATCTCTTGTTAGATCGCGTTGTAAGCACGCTATGTTTATAGGACAAAAAATGGCAAAAAAACGAGTAGTAGCAATAGATATCGGCACGCACACAGCGAAAATGGTTCAACTTGAGCAGTCATCTACAGCGGTGCGTCTGATCAACGCGAGTGTTGTGACGTATGCAAACACGGATGACCATCAGCAGATAGCTGGATCGATAAAAAATCTCTGGGCATCCATAGGGAAACCACCGAAGCAAGGTCCCCTACAATCGCTATTCAACAGGCATAAAACGGAAGTTGTTCTCGCGCTTCCGCGATCGTTGGTGAACACAAAACGATTAGCCAATTTGCCTACAGCAACTGATGAACAACTCGAGAATATCGTCACAATCGCTGCTGAAGCGGAACTCCCGTTTCGGATTGAGGAAGCAGTCTTTACTTACCACGATGTACGTCGAACATCAGAAGCCACTTCGGTAGAGTTGCTATCCACCCGCCGTGCGTCAGTCACAGGTTATCTGGATCTCCTTGAGCAGGTTGGTGTTTCCGCCTCCGGTATTACGCCTTCGATGCTGGCTATCGCTGAAGTGGCAGCAAACAGCGGGTGTACCAAACCTACATTCATTGTTGACATCGGTGCGGCACAAACAGATTTCTGTTTCATTGAGGGCGGTGTACTTCGGTTCTCGCGGAGTTTCCGTTTAGGTGGTAACAACCTGTCTGAGCATGTCAGTCGCGAATTGAATATTGATAATGAAACAGCGTCACAAGAAAAGCAGCACATCTCTGCGGCTGAAGCCCCAACGTCTGGGTGGACTGCCGAGTTAATTGGTGAACTTCAGCGTTCTATTGCCGCTGCAACTACACATCGAGCATCGGATAATTTTGGTGTGGAAGAAAACACAAGGGAATATGAAGAACCTATACAGCTCGAAAACGAGACCGAGCTCTGGTTGTGTGGTGGTGGTGCACGTGTCCCTGATCTTGCCGCTGTTTGTGAGTCGGAACTCAACATTCCAACCCTCCAATGGAACCCACTTGACGCTATCGAACAGCAACCAGGCTTTGAAGTTCATCCTGAACGTCTGGAAGTCAATGGCATCCTTAACGAGTGGGGGGATACACTTGCTGTTCCCTTAGGCGTTGGACTTAGTGCTTTGAATCCGACAGTCCAAGTCTCCTTGTTACCAAAAGAGGCGGTCGAGACGCTGACGCAAACAACACGGCAACGTCAGATCTTCGCTGCAGCAGGGTTGGGAGCTTTGATCGTTGGAGGGCTCCTTTTTGGTGGCTATACCCTCCAGCGCACACAAAAGCATCGAGCCGAAATGGTAGAGGCACGACTTGCAGGTTACGCACAACCCGTAGCAGCCGCAAAAGCACAACTTGGACGAGAACTGGCACTCACAGAGATGTTGGCACATAACATCTCACCGCTTGATATTTTACACGCACTCAGCGAGATGTTTAGCGATAGAACGCAGGTAGCTTGGACGAATTTCAATATTACCAACCTCCATACGCCAGAGACAGCACGCATTACGTTCAATTTGGAGGGTGCTTCCCATAACGCTATAAATAACCTTTTAGGTGCGCTCGATCGATCTGGCGTTTTTAGCAATGTTCGACCGGGTGAGGTCACAACGATTTCTCAAGATAAAAAACAGATTTTCCAAGTACAGGTGCGATGTAACTTAACACTTTCTGCTGTCCGAGCATTCGCTAAAAAACGTTATCCAATGCCCGAAATTCAGGTTAATGAACCGGTAAAGGAGGCAGAGTTGTTTGTTGCTCCTCCTTCGCAGGAAACCCTTGAACTTGAAGATGAAAAAGACGAAAAAGGTGAAAAAGACGAATAAAATATACGTTTCCGCTGGCACAGTTTTCATCGGATGTGCCATGCTCCTGAGTCCCATAAGAACCGGACTTTTATAAAGGATAAATCTATGGAACTGGATTTCCAATTAACACCACGGACCAGAATTCTGATCGGTATTTTGGGCGCAGTGCTATTGATTCTATTTGTAATACAGGGTGCGCCTGCCTTTTATCGTTTATTTGCAAATCAGGGTGCCAAAGCCAAACAGGAACAGTTATTAAAAACTGAAAATTTAGTACATGCTGCCGAGGTACTTAAACCGATTGAGTCCGAGATTTATAAAGCGACTGGGTTGGCAGACACAGAAGATCAACAAGCACAGAGTGCTAACCAAGGTGCCGAAACGCTCTTTGACACTCAACTTCCGGAGACCGTCATTAGGACACGCGTTGATGCACTGGTTAAACGCGCCGGTATCCAGCAAAATTACCAACTTCTAACGAAACCTGGTACCGGTAAACAGAGCCAAAAATTAACAATGCAAAATCGGGAGCGCCTTGTCCTCTATCTCTATCTCAAACATATAGAGGCGGAAGAAAGAGATCTTACAGAGATAACAGAGCAGGAGGCAGAAGCTGACTCATTTGATATGTTGATGGACGCATGGTTGTCGGGTACAGAATCTGAGTCAGACACAGGTGAAAAAGCGGAGGCGACAGATGAAGATGCCTCGTCTGGTGCGGAACTCTCCACGGAAAAACCGGAGCCAATAGATGAAGCACAACCGGCAAACCCAATAGCCGCTGCGGCGCAGTGGAAATTGGCCTCGATGCCTGAGACGATACCGCTCACTGTTCGTGCTAAACTCGCGGCATATATCAAAAACATGGTGACACAGCAGCTTCGCGGCGTAACAGATTTCAGGCAAGGTTTCTTTGAAGCACAAGTTCTCAAAGTTAGAACCCTTGCTACACCTGGTATCTTCGGCATTGGCGCAAAGCCTGCTACTGTCGAGGTCCAGTTACGACGAGATAGTGGACTATTGGATATTCTCATGCAAGCACCCGACGAATACGCTGAGGAACCACCCGACACAGGTGAACTTCAATCAGCACTCGTCAAGTATATTGAAAAGATTCAGGAACAGGGTGCCACCCTTTTAGAGCAGCTTGCTTTGGCACCATCAACTTACGAGACGCAACTTTACACCGTTGAAATGAAATTCAAAACAGATCTCGAAAAACTCGTTAACTTGAACCGTCTTATTGAAACAGATGCTAAATGGTTAACAGTACGCGATTTGCGAATCTCTGCCGATAAGCAGGGATCGGGTGCCGAAGGGGCACGCGGCCGGAATCGCGGCGGTTCTAATGCAACAAACTTGAATGTTGACGTACTTCTTATCGCCCGAATATTTTAACTTTGCCGAGTCCGATGGATCGGTTTCGGGTCTTAAAAAACTGTCTAAATCTTACTGGGACCTCTTGATAGAATTCTTGTATCATTGTATCAGAAGACTCCCACGAGGTTTGCAGGAAAATGTGATAAAACAAAAAAGGATCGGATGTTATGCAAGGACAGAAATTTTTAATTATTTCACTACTCTGTTTCGGATTGCTTATCGCGGGGGTTGTTGAGCTGCAGGCGCAGGAACAGCAGCAGGCGATGCGCGTCGCACAAACTGATGAAGAAGGTCGCGCAATCCGTTTTGACTTTAACTTTACAAGCCAGGAACTCAAGGGCGTTCTTGAATGGCTTTCACGAGAAACAGATCTCACTATTATCGCCAGTGAAAACGACATTCAAGATAAAGGGTTCTCCCTCATTAATCTCAGAAATGCGACACTTGAAGAGGTAATCGAACAAATCAAAACTGTCCTCACACAATACGATCTCACCCTCATCCAAACTGATAGCACACTCTTAGTCACAACCTTTGAGCGCGCTATGGTTACAAAAGGCGTTGTCAAAAGCATTACACCGGATCCTAATCTTGTTGACATGACTGATGAGATTCAAACTTATATCATTCAATTGGATAACATAGTTGCTGGAGAACAGGTAGAACAACTGAAACCACTACTTAATAAACAGGCACATATTTTCGCGGATACCACAACGAACTCGCTGATCATAACTGATGTTTCCTCCAATATACGCAGAATCGTCTCGATTCTACAAATCGCAGACGCAGGTGAAAGATTCCCATTAAAGATAAAGATTCTCATCGTCCCGCTCGTTTATGCGGAAGCCAACGGCTTGGCGCAAGCACTCACAAACATTTTGCGGCCAGGAGAAGGACGCGACGAGCGGAAACCTGGAAGCGGTGGGGTCCGTATTACTGCGGAAGAGGCGAAAACCGCAGTAGAACAGATGAAGGCTGATGGCACCGGTTACGAAGTCCTTGATGGCGAAATCAGGATTATCCCCGAAACCAACTCCAATTCACTCGTACTCAAAGCCTCTGAGGCAAACTTGGTTTTCCTCCAAGAAATTATCAAGGAGCTTGATGTTGCCCCGGATGCACAAATCGAGATCCGTACCTTCCAACTTAAATACTCAGCTGCCGAGGATGTTGCGACGATCCTCCAAGAAGTACTCACCGGTGAGAGTAGTCGTGGTGACAACCGCCGCAGAATGGACGCTTGGGATCGCGCGAGATTAAGGAACTGGCAACGCGAACAGGGGCTAGACGAATCCCAAGGTATCGTCGGTACCATCAACATTGTCCACAACGAACGGCTCAACATCATCGTTGTCTCTTCGGACCCACGCAACTTCTCTATCATTGAAAAGATTATCCAAGAACTTGACAAGGAACAGACACAAGAAGAAATTAAACTCTATTTTCTCAAGTTTGCTGATGCTGAAACCCTCGTCCCGAATCTACAGGATCTCTTTGAAGGCGGCAGCACCGGTAGCGACAGAGACCGTCCGTGGTGGGACCGTCGAGACCGAGAACCCACTGAAAACGGCGGCTTCGGCGTGCAAGGCGAGGTACATCTCGTCGCTGACACACGCCTCAACGCTATCCTCATCTCAACAAGTTCACAAAACTTTGAAACGATTAATGGACTCATCGAAAAACTTGATGTTAACATGCCGGACCAGGAGTGGGGCACCCGCATGTATAGACTCAAATACGCCGATGCAGAGAACATCTCTGCTGTCATCAATAACGTCTACCAAGGCAGCTCCCAAAGCAGCAGCAGTCGGAACTTTTTTTTCCTCGCCCAAGGCCAGCGTAATCAGACACAAGGTTCATTGGCAGGCAATGTCACCGCTGAAGCCTACCCTACGCTGAATGCTATTATCATCTCTACTGCTACGCAGCGTAACTTTGAGCTCATCACACAATTTATTGAGTCTATGGATACACCCACACCCGAGGGACAAAAAGAGATCACAACGACAATTCGACTCGAATACGCAGATGCCACGCAACTTGAGCAAATCCTACAACAGGTGTGGGAAGGTGAAGGCGGTGGAGGGTTCAGTTTTAGTGCCTTCTTTGCTTCCGGTGGAAGGCAGCAACAGCAAGACATCAACTCCTTGAGTGGAAAAGTCACCATCTTCGCTGATGCCGCCACCAATACTTTGATTATTACGACGCTCCAGCGGTACATGCCCGATGTCGAAGCACTCATTAAGAAGTTAGACTTCGTCCGAGGGCAAGTCTGGATAGATATTAAAATCCTTGAAGTAACGCTTGATGAGACCACCAAACTCGGTATTGAACTCACGGCGCAAGAGAACAAAATCTTCGGTATATCCCCCGTCCCGGGCAACCCACTTATCGGTGAAATTGAAGGACAACTCGGGCTTGAACAAGAGATCTCTGGGTTTAACCTCGGTTTAGCGACCAAGGAATATATGGCACTGCTCCACACCCTCATGCGCGAAAACAAGGTGCAAACCCTCTCAACCCCGTCACTGTTGACACGAGATTCCAGGGCTGCCACGTGGAGCAGCGGTCGCCGTATCCCGTATCTCCAAAGCGTTAATACTACCAGTATTTTGGGGGATGCCGTCTCGCAACCGCTCTTCAACTATGATTTTATTGATCCACCTGTGGGTATCAATATTTCGCTCACCCCTTACATCGCTAAATCGCTAGCAGGCGAGGGCGGCAAGCGTACTATTGGGTTGGATATCGACAGCATCAGTGCCAGCAATTTCATTGAGTTTACTGATTTCAACGCACCTATTACCGATGATAACGCTATCAGCGTTTATATCGATGTGGAAGATGGACAACAGATTGTTGTCGGTGGTATTATCCGTAAGAAACAGAAGCAGGTAGAGAGCAAACTCCCGATTTTAGGCGACATTCCGTTGCTCGGTCGGCTCTTCAAGAGCACCGAAACCGCTTTAGAAAACACAGAGATTGTGATCATTATTACACCGCACATCGTTGACATCAAAAATCCGGATGACCTTGAGAAACTCAAGGAGAAAGCCGACAATTGGCAGAGTAACGGTGCCTCCCAAAAGGAGACAGAAACAGACGAATAGTGGATACTTGCCTCGTACTAAAGTCTGATTGAATCTTATGGGCTTTATGGACTTTGTACGCGGGCAACGCCTCTCTAATCTTTCGGGACCCTATTG
>JAKZUG010000573.1:0-7050 GCA_047516705.1 Candidatus Poribacteria bacterium
CGCGCCATCCGGTCCGATGTAGGAACAACACGGCGTGCCGTCTACCTGTGCCGCAATCTTTGTAAAGATCGGCTCCACGAGTGTGTAAGCCTTGGCTGAACCGCCCGGCATCATCGCCGGTCCCTTTAGCGCGCCTTCTTCACCGCCGGAGATCCCTGTTCCGATAAACAGAATGTCCTGTTCAGCCAACTCCGCATGTCGGCGGACGGTGTCGTTGAAATTAGAGTTCCCGCCGTCGATAATGAGGTCGCCTTTTGAGAGGTGTGGAACTAATTGCCCGATAAACGCGTCAACGGGTTCTCCTGCTTTCACCATCAAAATAATTTTTCGAGGGGTATCGAGTTTCTCAATTAACTCTGGTATAGAATGTGTTCCAGTGATGTTTTTGCCGTTTGCAGCACGTGCCATGAAAGCGTCTACCCGTGAGACTGTACGGTTAAAGACCGCCACCTCAAACCCCTTGCTTTCCATGTTCAGTGCGAGGTTTTCGCCCATCACTGCTAATCCAATGAGTCCAATGTCTGCCGCCAAATCTGTGTCCTCCTATGGTAGCGTATGTTTTGCATATCATACACTGCAGAAGAAAATGATGTCAATATATTTTTTGCCGGAAGCAATCAGCAGTTAGCAGTCAGTGGTTAGCCAAACCCGGTGGATGTAGTTTCAAATCGCACCCGTAAGTGTCCATTTAAGAAAAATAAGAGCCTCGGTCTCCAAGTCCGGTAGGCGCGGTTTTATGAGGATTAAAAAATAAATTCGGTAACTGTTTATGTCGGGAATCATTATGGATCGCGAGCACAGCTCGCTCCTACAAGAAGTTCTATAAGACACTACACCGGTGAGTGCCCGCGGAGGGTCGCGACGAGCACAGCTCGCTCCTACAGGGAGAACTGTTGTTTGGCTGCATACCCGATCGCGTAGAGAAGTCGCGAGTGCAGCTCGCTCCTACAAGAAGTGGCTTCTTAGGATTACCGAAAACTTGATTAAACACAAATCCGACATTTACGTCAAAATAAGCAATAACAACGCGCGGCAAGACGCACTCGCCGGAAAGGAGTCCCACCATTCGCAGTCTATTCGGTCTCAAGAAGTATATCATTCGGTATCGATACGCCATCTCGATCAGCTTCTTTCTTGTAGTTGTGACGAATGCGATCCTCCTGATCAGTCCAAAGATCCTACAAACGTTTGTTGATGAGTTAGAACGCGCGTCTAAAGAATCAGAATTTACGGTATCTTCGGGACGGATTCTCTTTTTCGCGATGCTCATCTTTGGCGTCGCGCTTTTCGCAGGGATCTTACGCTTCATTCAACGACACACTATCCAAGGGGTCGCGCGGCAGATGGAGTATCACCTCCGAGCGGACTTCTTTATCCATCTCCAAAAACTCTCCGCCGCGTATTACGATAACGTCCGCACCGGTGATCTGATGACACGCGCAACCAGTGATCTAAACGCCATTAGAATGGTGTTGAGCACTGCTGTGATATATACCGCTGATGCCATAGTGTTTTTTGGACTCGCACTTGTCATCATGCTGCGCATTGATACAAGCCTGACCGTTGTGGCACTGCTTCCGTACCCAATCCTCGCAGTCTTGATTCGCTTTCTCGGAAAACGGTTGCATGCCCATTACGAGGGCATCCAAGAAGCCGTTTCTGTGATGAACACGAAGGTTCAGGAGAATTTATCCGGTGTTCGCGTTGTCAAGGCATACACACTTGAGGCGAGTGAGATTGAGCATTTCCAAGAGTTGAACCAAGAGTTTGTCAACCGTAACCACCGGCAGATCCGACTGATGACCTTCTTTTTCCCACTCTTCCGCTTTTTACCGGGGATCGGTGGTGTGGTACTCGTCTGGATGGGCGGTCTCCATGTGATTCAAGAGAAAATATCGTTAGGTGATTTCGTCGCTTTCAGTGCTTACCTCATGATGCTCGTGAGACCGATGATCACCCTCGGTTTCATCGTCAACACTTTTGAACGCGGTGCAGCGTCTATGGAGCGGATCCAAGCGATCCTTGATGAAAAACCAGAAATCTTTGATGGTGAAGATGTGAAATGGCGTGTCAGGAACATTGAAGGCGAGATCGAATTTAGGAACCTCAATTTTAGTTACCCTGATGGAACGCCTGTGCTTAAGAATATCAACCTCAAGATTAAGCGTGGCACGACCCTCGCGATTGTCGGCGGGACTGGCTCAGGAAAGTCAACGCTTGCCAACTTGATTCCACGCATCCGTCAAGCGGAACGCGGGACCGTCTTTGTGGACGGTGTCGATATTCAGGATATACCGCTAAACGTTCTCCGTTCCAATATCGGGGTTGTGGAGCAGGAGCCGTTTCTCTTCTCTGACTATTTGCGAAATAACATCACCTATGGTCTCGAAACGGCAGAGGACGAAGAGGTGAGAGACGCAGCACACACCGCTGATCTCCTCGCACAGATTGAGGAGTTCCCTAATGGGTTGGAGACTTTTCTCGGTGAACGCGGGGTGACGATTTCGGGTGGACAACGCCAACGGAGCGCACTCGCACGCGCAATTATCATTAAACCCAAAATTCTTATCCTTGATGATGCATTCGCAAATGTGGATACACAGACCGAGGATACGATTCTCAGCCGACTTGATGAAATTATGAAAGATCGGACAACTATTCTCATTTCGCATCGTATCTCTACTGTCAAAGCCGCCGACCAGATTATCGTTCTCAATGACGGTAGCATTGCTGAAACAGGCACACACGAACAACTACTTGAGCAGAATGGAATTTATGCTGGCATTTATGAAACACAACTCTTGCAAGCGGAACTTGAAGCGTTTTAAACAATGGACACGCGATGATCATCGCGATGTAGCCTAAAGGAGGAAGCCACCTGTGTTTGGCATGGGGAGCAACCTATACGAATATAACGATGAAGAGGATGACCTCGGGAAAGTCTATGACAGCGTCCTGATGAAACGTCTTCTTTCATACCTCAAACCCTACAAAATCCAGCTGCTTATCATCGGGTTTCTCATGGTTGGGAGTACACTCTCGCGCCTCGTCGGACCGATTCTGCTGCAGCTTGCTATTGACAAGCACATTGACCCTGGTATATTGGACGGGTTAAGCACCTTAGCGATTTTTATGGTTTTAGGATTGATCAGCGAGTTTGTGTTTAGCTACTTTGAAGAATACCGGATGCAAATGATCGGACAACACGTGATGCACGATCTTCGGCAGACGCTCTTTTCGCATTTACAACGCTTGGACGTACAGTTTTTTGATCAAAACCCAGTCGGTAGACTGATGACGCGCGTCATGGGAGATGTTCAGGTTCTCAACGAACTCTTCGCCTCTGGTGTGATTACCATTTTCGCGAACCTGCTCAACATTTTGGGGATTATGGTGGCGATGCTTCTGTATAACTGGAAACTCGCCGTCGTAACATTCACGGTGATCCCTATCATCTTCGGGGCAACGCTCATCTACCAGATTTATTCACGCCGCGCGTTTCGGGAACAGCGCAAGCAGCTTGCACGGATCAATGCCTTTTTGCAGGAGAACATCGTCGGTATGACGACGATGAAGCTTTTCGCGCAAGAGCGGCGGAGTTATGTCCGTTTTAACGAGCGCAACCGAAAATACCTCGCTGCCAACCTCAAGAGTATCTTCTATTTTTCGATCTTCCACCCGCTGATTGAGGTAACCGCCTCGCTTGCAATAGCCGTGATTATCTGGTACGGCGGTGGACAGTTCGTGCAAGGCGCGCTGAGCTTCGGCGTGCTGGTGCTGTTCATCCGCTATGCTGAACGTTTCTTCTGGCCCATCCGAGAGTTAAGCGAAAAGTATACCATCTTCCAAAACGCAATGGCATCCTCCGAACGCATCTTCCAGCTGCTCGATACGCAACCGACGATCATTTCTACCGTTCCTAAAAAGGATACTGATAGTCTGAAAGGTGAAATTGAATTCCGGAATGTCTGGTTTGCCTATAACGACGATGACTACGTCCTGCGGGATGTCTCATTTAAGGTGAAACCGGGTGAGAAGGTCGCACTCGTAGGGCACACCGGCGCAGGGAAAACTTCTATCATCAATCTACTTTGCCGATTCTATGAGATCAACAAGGGACAGATCCTGATTGACGGGGTGGACATCCGAGAGATGAACTTAGAGGATCTACGAGGCGCGATTAGCATTGTGCAGCAGAATATCTTCCTCTTTTCTGACTCAGTTGAACGCAATATCACTTTAGGGGATCCATTGATCTCGGCGGAACAGGTGAAACGTGCATCGGAAGATGTGCATTTAGACCGGTTTGTCCAGAAGATGCCGGACATCTACGGCACGGAGATCAAGGAAGGTGGTGCCGGTTTATCCGTTGGGCAGAAACAGTTGGTCGCCTTTGCGCGTGCATTAGCCTCCGATCCGAGTGTCCTTATCCTTGACGAAGCGACCTCAAGTGTTGACACCGAAACCGAAATCCTGATTGAGGATGCCCTGAGTCGTCTGATGGAGAATCGCACCTCTGTCGTCATTGCGCACCGACTTTCGACGATCCAAAATGCGGATAGGATTATTGTCATGCACCGCGGCGAAATCCGAGAGACCGGCACACACAACGAGTTATTGCAACAGGGTGGTATCTATTATCGGTTGTACCAGCTGCAATACAAAGGGCAGGAGATGAAGAGGCGTTGATAAACGTACTTGTTGCTTCCTCGGTAGGCGTGGTTTAATGAAGGTTAAGTATTTAAATCGGTAATCCGGATTTTCCCCAGACCCGGTAGGCGCGGTTTGAAACCGCGCCGGATCTTTGCCAACTGTTCACCTCGACCTACGAACTCTTCTATCGGCACAATCTATAGACGGATATGTTTCCACCACCGCTCTTAGTCCTCCGGTATTTCAAATACTACGCCATCTGTCTTTTTCTCGTAATAAATAATTTTTACTTCTATGGATTCCGCTAAAATCGGCATTGAATCATAGGTACTCGGCTTAATAGAATACGCTTCATCGCCTACGAATCCATCTATACCTTGGGATTCTTCATGAGGTTCTGCCAAACGGTAGTCGCAGCCTTTTATTTCTGACAACTTTTTCAGGATTGCCTCCTGAAATTTAAGTCCTGCGAATGTCTTGACGAGAATTAGATCCTCTACCCATGATTTAACCAAGGTCCGATCAATTTTATCCACAGCAACGTTAAAATTTTCTATCATGGAGATTATTCTATCTGTCGCCTCATCAATCGCATCAGGATATTGTTCTTGATACCACGTAACCCATTCTTCAAAAGTTTGTCCCGGAAATTCCTGAATCAGATCGCTTAATTGTCCAACATGCCTTGGTCGCGTAGCTTGAGAATTTTGATTTGCGACATTCATTAATTGGGTCGTATACTTTGGAAATTCGGAAGCGGGAGCGTTCACATACTCCTGAATCTCAGCATTTTTTAATTTAATTTGCATGCATACCCCTTTGCCCAATATGGAGTCACTGTGCGTTTAACATACTGGGTTGAAAAGGTCTTACGTGAGCCTTTGTTTCATTCCCGACCAAGGATTCTGAGGCGTACTCAAAATTCCAAGCTTGTGGTTTCGTTGAATATATAACTTCAAACATATTATTTCCGTGTGCGTGGACTTCTTTTAAGCCATTCAGCAAAATGGACTGTTCTTGGCTCGTCACCACCGGACAATCGTAACACTTGTTTATATACTTCAACGCGCCCGATTTTTGTATCCGGTTTTCGACAAATTCAAAGTGTCTTATAAGTCTGTCGTGCAAATAATCGTTTGAAAAATCGACAATATGATGTGTAATCGGACAGATGACCTGTTGAAAACTTTTGTCGATTTCAACACCAATACTATTGCGCGCCGATGTCATCGCAGCCGCAATTGTGGTGCCTGTACCCAGAAACGGATCGAGTATCACGTCACCTTTCACAGAATACATATTGATCAATCGATAAGCCAAATCGAATGGAAATGCTGCGCTCCTCAATCGCGACATTGCATTGGGAAGTTTCTGCCCTATTCCCTTGATATCCGTCCAAATATCTGAGTACCAGATATTCCTCTCTTCCCAAAACAGAGCACTTTCGCGTCTATTCTCTTTTTCGACCACTGTTTTAAATTCTCTTTTGGAGCCTTTTCTCACTATCAGAATGTACTCGTGTTCTAGTGTCACATAAGCCCCGGCAGGTAGCATGCCTGATCCCATAAATTTATTGGGAGCATTCGCCTGTTTTCGCCATAGTATATCGGGGAGTGCTGAAAACCCGATATTTAAGAGGTAATTCAAGATTCGCGCGTGGTTTGGATACAGACAAAAATCATCTTTTACTTTCCTTGTCGCGTCACCGATATTGATGCAGGCAAATCTATCATTCTTTAAAACTCTGAATACTTCATTCCATACAGCATCAAGAATCTCGTGCATTAACGCATAAGCCTGTTTACCATCGCCGTTTGCTAACACCTTCTGAATCTCTGGATTCTGGTTACTAAATATATCATCCCACATGCTAATCATGGGATAAGGCGGAGAGGTAACGACCAGATCAACGCTTTCTGAAGGAATTTCTTTCAAATCTCGTGCATCTTGAAAAAGGATATTGTGGGTAGTTTTCATAGAGGGTATTGCCTAAATAATGTGAGTCTTACTCATTTTTCAAATAGTGCCGGGCGCGGGATTTAGCAAGACGCATCAGGTGCTCAAGTTGCAAACAGTGATTGAGTTCTGCTGTCTCTTCAAGCGTTAGTTCATTTGTCTTCTCACGGTGAATGAGATTCGCGATACGTTCCTTCGCGTCTTGGGCGGGACAGAAATCCACCAAATTTTGAGGTGTTGTTCCGGCTGCGATGAAATCAACGATTTCTTGATATGCTGGTGATATGTGCATTGAATATCCTCTTTTGGTGTTGGGGTGCCCTACTTATTATGCTATTAATGAAGTTTAACAAATAAATTGGGTAATTGTGGCTACGCGACGTGCGATGAATCGCACTACTACGAACCGATCTGCCTGTTATCACACGTCCCGGAATTACC
>JAKZUG010000574.1:0-7153 GCA_047516705.1 Candidatus Poribacteria bacterium
GATGCCTGCAGCGCGCCGGTGATCGTCCCCCAATTCAATTGTCCACGCCCCGGCACCCGATATTGCCACCACCAGTTCCCGATAATCCCTTGCCGGAACTTCATGTGCGGACTAATTTCGCAATCTTTTACGTCGGCATAATACCATTTGCCGTTAAACATCCGGATGGCATCCTCAGCAGGTAGAATGCCCATCCATAGCCAGTGCGATGGGTCGCAGGAGAGTCCGAGCGCGTCCGACGGAATTGCATCAAGGATACGCTCCCACATTTCCGGATTACAGGCGATATTACCCATCCGCACGGCGCAATCTAACGCAAGCTGCACACCTTTATCTTCCGCAAATTTGACAACAGGTGTCCACATCTCCTTGAACCGTCCGACGAGTTCAACCGACCGGTCACCAGGGTTCCCCGGCTCCGATGAGAACTGACCGTAAAAGTGCCAACTTACCGGACTGCCGGCATAAGTCACCACCACTGGTGCCCCAAGAATATGTGTCGCTTCGATTGCCTGCATCAGGGTATCGCGCGCATGCTCGCGTCTTTCTGGATCATCGTCAAGAAGGTTACAGTGTGATGTCAGGGCTGCGAGATAGATGCCGTTAGCGTCCAAAATTTCCTTGACTGCTTCGCCACCAGATTGTATAATGACACTCGGTTCAAAAACGCCGGTAGCGTTAGGACGGATTGCGTCAAATCCGTTCGCTTTTGCCCACGCTGCGCATTCGGCAAGGCTCCAACCACCGTTGCCCGCGCTGGTGCTAAAACTTAAATCCATGATTTTCCCCTTATGGTATTGAGGACTGTCTACGTATGCAAATTCTATGTGAAGATAATATTACCGAAAAACTGTTTGCGCTTTATAATCAATTGCTTGCGCAACACGGAGACCGTAAGTGGTGGCCCGCAGATACACCCTTTGAAGTGGCACTCGGTGCAATCCTAACGCAAGCTACATCGTGGCGCAATGTCGAAAAAGCGATGGACAACCTGAAAAATGCGGATGCTTTTACACCTGAACAGATAGCTTCTATTAGCCAAGCAGTGTTAGAACGGTTGATCCGACCATCGCGCTACTTTCGTATGAAGGCGCAAAAGGTACGCGCATTTGTGGAATATATCACGGAGCGTCCCATGCACGTGATGTTCGCACAAGATGTTCCCAAACTACGTGAAGAACTGCTCTCGATTTACGGTGTCGGTCCCGAAACAGCGGATACGATTATCCTCTACGCCGCTGGTAAACCGAGTTTTGTCGTTGATTCTTATACCTATAGACTCTTTTCGCGGCTGGGATGGGTTGCTGGGAAATATAACTATACTAAACTCCGTGCCCTGTTTATGGACAATCTCCCTCACGATGTTAGTCTGTTCAACGAATATCATGCCCTGATTGTCCGGCACGGCGCAAGGGTCTGCCACAAGAAAACACCGAACTGTCAAGAGTGTCGTCTACAGGCATCGTGTGCGTATTACAATTCGTCTGAACAGGGATCTTAAGGTCGCTGAGATTTACGGCACCAGAAGGTTGGCAATTCGGGACACAAAGAAGTGTAAAGTGGACAACAAAGGGCTTAGACCCAGAAGACGAGGCTGCTACTTGTCGCGTTGCTGGAGTTTTTCAAAAAATGCAGCTGCTGTCAGAATCGGGATTTCCAATTCTACGGCTTTGGTGTATTTGCTACCAGCACCTTCCCCAGCGATGAGGTAATCCGTCTTACTCGTCACACTTGATGTAACTTTACCGCCCCGTGCTTTAATCTCCTTAGATGCCTCCGTGCGCGTCATACCTTCGAGACTCCCCGTAACAACGAACGTTTTACCACCAAAGAAACTATCGGTCACTACAACGCCTGCTTCCGTTCGGGTAGCATCTGCTGCTACCGTGAAACATTCTAAACCGGCTTCCCGTAATTTGTCAAGCAACGACTGGTTTTGCGGAAAGAAGTTGACAACGCTTTCCGCTATCTGTGGCCCGATACCGCTCACCGATTCAATTTCCTCTTGTGTCGCTTTACTGAGCGCATCTAAGGAGGAAAAGCGTTCAATGAGCAGTTCAGCGATGTTCTCACCGACATGAAAGATGCCGAGTCCGAAAAGCACCTTTTCTACTGGTGCCATCTTGCTCTGTTCGATTTGGTGGACAAGGTTACGTGCAGATGGCACACCCATCCGATCCAGTTTGCTTAATGCCTCGACCTCCAAAGTGTAAAGATCGGCAACATCGCGAACCAGTTCTTTATCCACCAATTGCGCGATTGTCGCGGGACCAAGACCTTCAATTTGAAGGGCATCGCGCGAAGCATAATGCGCAATTCGACGTTTCAGTTGTGCAACGCACCCTACATTCGTGCACCGAACAGCAACTTCGTCTTCAGTCCGTTGAACAGGCATCCCACACACCGGACATTGGTCTGGAAATACAAAAACAACTTCATTGCCAGTCCGGTCTGAAGTTAGCACCTCAACAATTTTAGGGATAACGTCCCCAGCGCGTTCAAGGACAATCCGGTCACCGATGCGGATGTCTTTCGAGTGAATTTCTTGTTCATTGTGCAGAGTAGCGTTCGTGATTGTCGCACCGGCAAGTGTTACGGGTTTCAGAACCGCAACGGGTGTTAGTGCCCCCGTTCTCCCTACCTGTACTTCAATTTTTTCGACGGTTGTGATGGCTTGCTGCGCATTGAACTTGTAGGCAATTGCCCAGCGAGGATATTTGGAGGTGGTACCAAGTTCACGTTGTTGGGAGAGCTGGTTGACTTTTACGACGACACCGTCGGTCTCATAGGGGAGTTCATCACGTTCTTTTACCCAGTGTTCGTAGTAGTGTTGAACGTCTTCTATTGATTTATGGCAGGCGGTATGCGGATTACACTTCAACCCCCAACGCTTCATCTTTTCGATTGATTCCGTATGCGTTGCGAATTCAATCCCTTCCGCATAATTCAGGGTGTATACGAAAATATCTAACGGACGTGAAGCGGTGACAGAAGCATTTTGCAACCGCAGTGAACCAGCGGCAGCATTCCGAGGATTCGCGAAAGGCAGTTCACCTTCTGCCTCACGCTGTACGTTAATATCGTTGAGGCGATGCTTCGGAATGAAGACTTCACCGCGAACTTCTAACACGGATGGTATTACTGTTTTCGTTTCAACAAGCCGCAACGGGACAGAACGGATCGTTCGTAAATTGTCTGTGATATCCTCGCCATACTCACCATCACCGCGAGTGAGACCGCGAGTGAATATCCCATTTTCATAAATCAACGAAACGCCTAATCCGTCTATCTTTAACTCTGTAACGTATTCGACAGGTGCATCTTCTAACAATCGCCGGACGCGGTCCCCGAATTCCCGCAGCTCCTGTTCATCGTAACTGTTGTTCAGGCTCAGCATTGGATTGCGATGCGATATGCGGGTGCCTAATACAGCACCACCACCGACGCGCTGCGTGGGTGAATCCGGTGGGATAGGCGCATCAGACGTTGCTTCGAGTTCCTCAAGCTCCTTCATAAGCGCATCGAATTCGGCATCAGGTATTTCTGGCTGGTTTTCGATATAATATTTACGCTCATGATGGCGTATTAACGCCCTCAAATCGTCAATCTCTGTTCGCATAACACCTTTATCCGGTTTAGGAAAAATTTTGAACGACCTGGACCGGTCGCAAATAACCTATTTCCGTCACTGTGTATGTGCTGACAAATTGTTTGCGATCGTTAATCGTCGCTGACGTGTAAAGGTGCGTGGACGGGTAAACCCTTCACCTGTCGGTCCCGCAATAGTCATTGCTAAGAAGCCTTCGCCTTCCAGTCCGCAGGATGCGTAAGAGGGGGCATTGATAACCACAACGCTGCAATCCATTGTTTTGTTGAATTGCGTGATACGTTTGGCATTATTGGTGTGGAGCACTGCGGTATGCCCACGTCCACCTTCTGCCCTGACCGCGCCTGCCAATGCCTCGTCGAAATCGCGACACCGAACCACTGGTAGAATCGGCATCAGATATTCGTTGATAACAAAGTTGTGGTCTGCCGGAACTTCTACGACGATCGCGACTGTCTGTGCGGGGGCTGTAATGCCAGCGGCTTTTAAAATAGTCGTTGCATCTTTGCCGATGTATTCCTTGTTCGATTCACCCTTTTCAGTGACGACCGCTTCTAATGCCTCACGCTGGCTCGCATTCAACAAATGACCACCGTTCTGTGTGAGTTCTCGGACCGTCTCATTTGCAACGGATTCCGTGACAAAGAGTGCCTTCTCACCGATACAGAGCAGGTTGTTGTCAAAACTGGTGCCTGCGATGACGTGCTTTGCCGCTTCCTGAACGTCGGCGGTTTCATCAATAATCGCGGGTGGGTTGCCGGGACCGGCGGCGATTGTTTTTTTGCCGCTCGATAACGCTGCTTTCACAACGGATGCACCACCAGTCGCGACAAGCATCGCGATGTCCGGATGCTCCATGATCTCCTTTGCTGTCCGTAGACTCGCGTTTGCAACGGAGGTGATCAGATTAGGCGGAGCACCCGCCTTAACGATTGCCTCGTTGATGACGTGCATCGTCTCTTCGGTGCAGTCACGCGCATTCGGATGCGGACTGAAAACAACAGCGTTCCCTGCCGATAACATCACAATCGCATGGTTGATCACTGTTGATGTCGGGTTAGTGGTAGGTGTGATTGAATTAATAACCCCGAATGGGACATATTCAATAAGAAGTGTACCCAAATCACCCGATATCGCTTCCGAGATAAGATCGTCCACACCCGGTGAGAGTGTTACGGCACCCTCATTTTTCATCACTTTGTGTGCCGCATTGCCCATGTTGGTATCTTGTACTGCCAAATCAGCAAGACGTTTCGCATTCGCAAGCGAGACCTCTTTGATCGCTTCTATGATTTCTCGTCTTTTGGCAAACCCAAGTTTGACAAATGCTGCTTGTGCAGTTTTCGCGGCTGCGACAGCCTCTGATGCTGTTGAGAAGACCCCTGATCGGGTAGAGCTCGCACCGATGGGTGCCGTAGGCTGCACTGTCGCAGGCGCGTCTTGTTGCAGCGTTCTCAAGACTTGGGAAACAATCTCTTCAATCTGTTTTTCGTCAATTTGTGCCATTCAGCCCTCCAGTACCTCATCGCGCAGGACGCGCCTAAGCAGAACATAGTAGAACCACTGGGCGGCACCTTAAATACAGACCCCGTGGCAATGCTAAAATGTTCTCTGGTAAAGCGGAGTAGGGCAAAGGCGAGAAAGTCATCCCCCGCCCTACAAACCCAATTTATTTGCTCGGACTCTTCGGTTCCTCGGAGCTCCCGCTCCCGCCGAGAATAGCCTCCACATCTGAATGTGGGCGAGGGATGACGTGTACCGATACCAATTCACCAACCGCTTTCGCAGCTTCTGCCCCTGCATCCGTCGCGGCTTGCACCGCACCAACATCTCCACGAACCATAACAGTGACAAAACCGCCACCAACTTGCTCTTTTCCAACTAATTTGACGTTTGCGGCTTTCACCATGGTATCGGCAGCTTCAACAGCACCGATAAGCCCGCGTGTTTCAACCATTCCTAATGCTTCATTGCGCATGTAGTTAGACTCCTTATCTGTAAAAAAATAGAATGCAAGGCACCCTGCAGCGTACCGCCGATGTGTGTTTGTAATGCTGCTGTGGTGTAGGTACGCGCGTAGGTCCCTTAATCAAATACGCTCGTTAATAATGATACTACAAAATCCGCATTTCTGCAAGTCAAATTTTGATGTATGGCAGAATCATTTATAGTGAAAATAAAAATCTGTTGACATCTACTGGTAGGTGCTATTTGATGAAGATTAAGTATTTAACTCGGTAATGCGTATCAGCACCCTTCTCTGTAGGAGCGAGCTGTGCTCGCGATTCCGACGCAGGGGCAACATAAACAATTACCGATTAGGACTTACGCAGTTGCTTCGCAAGTCCCCCTGATAAGGGGGATTTAGGGGGTTAAAAATCAAAAAATATCGCCCAGTGTGCTAAATTTGCGTAAGTCCTGACCGATGTTATTTTTTAAACTTCATGCAACCGCACCAGATTTCGTCCGAATGTGTCGCCTCCCCTCCTCTTCACAGTAAGCGATACATCTATGGATAGTGGTGAGGCACAAAGAACTTGCCGGACAACGAATTATCTCTGTGTCGTGTTCATCTCCTTTGTTGATTGCTGATAACTGACAACCGATAACTGAAAACTAATCACCTTTTTCCAATTTTATCTTGACTTTTAATCGGAAATCTGATAAAATATTATAGGTTATGACGTAGGTCAATCAGAAAATTTTTAAACGGGAGTTGGACACCTCACTGTCCTTTCGCGTGAAACGTGGTTGTGCGGATCCGGACGAATTAAAATTTCGGCGAAGCTTGCAAGACGGAACTTATTATTCAATAGTCAATGAAGGAGAACCCATTTTGAACAAGAATTTGGAGGCGAAGCAGGAAGCCGCGGTTCGAAAAATCCTGTCAAATGTGCCTGAAGCCTCAGCGTACGCACCAGTAACGGATTCCTTGAACAGAGCCGCTGAATTAGGAGAAGATGAGATTGCAGCGGTACTTAAAAGTTTCAGTTCGATGCCCCAATCCACAACCGTTTTCGCGAATCCGGTGCTGCACAAAGTCGCGGTTGATTGTGGTGGCACGCAAATAACATTGAACATCCGTAGTTTTGCCATTCGCGGTATTGTGTCTGAAAGTGAAATTGTCGCTGACAAACTCAGCCCTGCAGCTGTCATCTTCGCAGGACTCTTCGGCAGAAAACCTGAGACAGACGCGAGCGGACTCGATGAAGAAACGACGCTATCGGACTCAATAGATAAGAAATTTTATAGTTTCTCTACGACTCGCAGAGAGAGCCTAACCAGTGAACAACGCCTCGTCAATCAGGTCGCAGAATTTGCAAAAGCCTTCCCTGGAGCCGGCCCCGAGGCTGCCATTCAACACTTCTCAACACTCCGTAAACTGAGTATTCCGAATCAGAAAGGGATTAACAGCACACGGGAAGACGATTCACTCCTGCTTGAATTGATTGAAACACACATGGAGAATGTCGCTGTTGGGGCAGTTTCTGTGTATATGCGGCATCAACTCCGAGAGAATCCAGCACTACACCCTCAAGTCCTGGC
>JAKZUG010000575.1:0-5503 GCA_047516705.1 Candidatus Poribacteria bacterium
TCCTAAACAATTATAGTCTTCAGTGCGTTGGATGTCAAGAGAAACAGTGGTAGACATTTATCCTGTTTCTCTCTGCGAAGTTCGCTCATCGGTGAACCGTTTTGATTTGAGCTCATACCTCGGTAATGTTCCGAGTGGCACCGTTTTCACGGTGGCGCGCAAGCCTAAAACGTCTCGAATCGCAGCGGCGACAGCACTGGCGGTGTCAGCAGGATTCGGGTTTGTAGATTCAATCTGGATTTCGAGTTCATCGAGCGTGTCTGTTCCGTAAGCGCGACCGGCGAATTCTTGGACATCCGGGAATTTGAGGATGATGTTTTCGAGCGTTGCGGGGTATACATTCAGTCCGCGGATGATGAGTGCATTGTCTAACCGTCCGATAACGCCGCCGTCAAGGACACGGCTATCTCTACCGCATTCACACGATCCCGATTTGAGTTTAACGTAGTCTCCCGTCCGATAGCGGATAACCGGCATACCGACGCGCCCTAAATTGGTGATCACTAACTCACCTTCATGTGCGGGGTTGCCAGTTTCTGGGTCGAGCACTTCACAGATAAACTCGTGTTCGTTGAGATGGATTCCCTCCTGCGGTTCACACATCACACCCCATGCCCCGACTTCCGTTGCACCGGCGTGATCATAGGTTCGCGCACCCCAACGGGTTTCGATCCGTTGTTTTGTCGCTGGTAGACTCGCGCCGGGTTCCCCTGCATGGATGGTTACCCGAACTGAAGACGCTTCGCTAAGATTGATTCCGTCCTGTTCGGCAACTTCAGCGAGCCGAAGTGCGTACGTCGGTGTAGCGATGAGCACCGTCACATCGTTGCTGAGGATGGCACGTATCCGTTGATCGGAGGTCATACCGCCATTTGGGAGTGTAAGCGCGCCAAGCTGCTGAGCGCCGTGATAGGCACTCCAGAAACCGATAAAAGGACCGAACGAAAAGGCGATCATCAGCCGATCCGCTGAAGTTACACCTGCACCGCGATAGATTTCTCCCCAGCATCTTCCCCACCAGTCCCACGATTCGGCGGTGTCTAACCATCGCAACGGCGAACCTGTTGTGCCTGAGGTGAGGTGGAGGCAGGTATATTGTTCCAGAGGAAAGGTGAGGTTTGTGCCGTAGGGTGGATGCGAGACCTGATCTGCGCTGAGTTCTTCCTTTGTGGTAAAGGGCAGCTGCCGATAATCCGCCAGCGTTTGCACATCGTTTGGATCTGTAACCCCCGCCTCGGTGAGTTTTCGTTGATAGAAGGCGTTAGTTTCCAACACCAAGACAAGCATCTCACGGAAGCGATATAATTGTGTTTGTATCTCCATGTTTCCTGAGTTTAATTAGTGGAAGTTTAGCTGGTGTAGTATAGTTGATTAATGGCCTCGGCGAATTCTAACCCTTCCGGGTGAAATAACACTGAAAGCTTCCAGCAATTCATCCTCATGATTTGCCAAGACTGTTGAAACACTTGTTGCTTTTGCTGGCAGAGATAAACCCGAAAGACGAACAAGCACTACACCCATGTGTACTAATCCTTGACGAAAGACGAGTTCACCAAAGTCTTTATCCTCGGTAAGCAGCAGGGCACGGTTTAGGTTGGCTTGATGCAGTACTGCCTCGTCATCAATACTTGGAGCAAATTCGGCAACATATAATACGTTATGACCATTTTGTCGAAGTGCATCCACAATTGACTTGCCGATGCTCTCGTCCGCAAGTAGGTTCATGGAGTTCCATCATGAATTGGGTAGACAACATCAGCGCGTAGGACCTGAGATGCAAAATGAAGCGCTGCACGTACACCTTCCTCAGTTAAACGCGGGTACTCCTCAAGTAATTGCGCAATCGTCTCGCCCGCTGCGAATTTTTCTAAGATTAATTCAACAGGGATGCGAGTGCCTGCAATAACAGGTTTGCCCATCATAATCGATGGGTTAGATACGATTAGTTTAGTATCCATATTTTCACCCTTTCCACGACAGGAAATATGTCCTTTGAATAATATTGCTTACGTGTATCGTGTGTTCTGGTATTCAGGGGCATAGAACGTTGGTAGCAGGCTATCGACCCGGAGCAATCCGCGCTGTGTCAGTTGGATCTCATCTGATGCGACGTTGACACGCAGCATACCGTCGTTTTGCAGTTTCTCGTAGGCTTCTGCGAAAGTATCAAGGATATCTGCATTGAACTTCGTTTTGAAATAAGAAGGACTGATTTTGCCAAGTTTAAGCTGCAGTATCATCTCCCGTGTCAAGCGTTCCGATTCCGTTGGTTTCAGTGCGCGGTAGACTGGAAGTCTGTCTTCTTCAAGGTGACCGAGATAGTTTCCCCATGAGGGTGCGTTCTGAAAATGGATACCGCTGAGATGCGAGAAGGAGGCAACGCCTGTCCCTATCATATCGCTGCCCTGCCAGACTGCATCGCGATAGACGAATTGACACTGTTTGTCTTTTTTGAGGACGGTATACGCGCTGGATTGTGTGTAACCGGCTTGCGTAAACTGTTCAAAGGCGTATTGGTGCCATTCACGCTTTAGTTTCCAATCTGCCACCGGTAGTGCATCACCGCCGAGGATGTCCTTGGAATAGACGGTATTGAACGGCAGTTCGAGTTGATAGACAGTGATGCTGTCCGGATCAAGTTCGATCGTCTTACTGACGGTTTCTCGCCAACTTTCCCACGTCTCGCCTATCATGCCTGAGATTAGGTCAATGTTGACTTGGTCAAATGCCAACATCTTTATCCACGGTGCGATACGATAGACCTCTTTGGAAAGATGTGCTCTGCCGTTTTCAGCAAGGATTTCGTCGTTCAGATTTTCAACGCCGAGGCTTAATCGGGTAACACCGATTTCTTTGATGGCATCAAGTTTCTTTTCCGTCAAGGTACCGGGTTCACACTCAAACGCCACCTCTTCAGCTGCGTCCCACGGCATCACCTGTTTCACTCTGTCAACGAGTGCCGTCAAGTGTTTGACACTAATATAGGACGGTGTACCACCGCCAAAATAGACGAACCTGAGCGGGCGACCTGCGATTGCGGGTTGTTCGCTATAAAGTTCGATCTCTTTTCCAAGTGCGTTCAGATACGTATCAATTTCGGAATTGTTTTTGTCGGTATAGACGCGAAAATAACAGAACTTGCACCGTTTCCGACAGAAAGGGATATGGAGGTAAAGCCCTAAGGTCGCGTCTGGACGCGGGGGTTCGTCCAGCGCACGATGTACCTCTGGCACATCAGATTCACCCCATGTAGAATACGGTGGGTAGTTGGAAACGAAAACACTCCCTACGGTTGTATCTTTTGAATCTATGCCTGCTGTTGCGGGTTCCGGTTTTGTTTCAGGCATTATCTCTGCTCCTTTGTCTTTCTTACGTGTGCCTTGATATTTATCTGATCCTACGGCACGGAATGTGATTTATGATGTTGGTATAAGTCCGTCTCATTACATATCATACTATAACATAATCCTACACGTTGCGTCAATTCTATGTTGACAGATTGCGTTTGCCTATGTATAATTACGCTCAGTTGCCACCTAAAAAGTTGTAGGTATTCGATATGGGGATAAAAGATGGTCACAGATACGGTTGCTGATTCGGATTCGATTGTCAGTGAGCGGCTAAATGCACTGTTTGTTGCACAATCCGCCAGACCGCCAGCGTTAAACGACATTAAACCCTCACAACTCACGCCGTTTCAGCGCGCACTGCTTGTCACCGATGGAACTGTCACCCGTCTTATTGAAGCATATACATTATCTCCTGTTGAAGTCGTTCCTTTACGAGAAACGAACCGAGCATTAGGCATTGAACATGCTTGGCTTGAACTCCCAATCGGTGAGCATGCTGTTACTCGGGAGGTGGTACTGCAAACACCTACCGCTGATACGCAAACCCCGAAGATCCACGCTTACGCGATTTCTCATGTTGTCTATCAACGTCTGCCACAAAGCGTTGTGGACGGGTTGAAATCAAAGGTCGGCGGATTAGGCGCGCTTTTGCAAAGAACTATATGGGAGACGCGCCGCGACTTGCTGTGGTGGGGCGTTGAGCGTGCCACCGGTCTACCCCATGCTATTGATTATCTTGAATCGAAGCCGTTTCTCAGTCGTACCTATAGGGTGGTCGCGAATAAAGAACCACTGATGCTTATTACCGAGAAGTTCCCACTTGACGAATCCATCTTTGACGACTAATCTATCCAAAGCAATATAGGATCCCATCCTCGGTCCCGATGTAGATTTTACCGTCTGAAACGCTCGGTGATGCGACGATCGACGCACCTGTCGCAAATTCCCACACTGATTCTCCTGTATTAATATCTAAAGCGATTAATAGCCCGCGGGTCGTCCCGAAAAAGGCGCGTCTGCCGGCGATGACAGCGGAGGACTCAATACTGGATTTGGCGGTATAAGTCCATATAGGTTCGCCAGTCTCCTGTGAGAGTGCGTGCACCATCTTATCGCGTCCGCCAATAATAACACTGTCCTCAGTGAGGGCAGCTGAGGCGAAGAATGGAAATTGCCGTCTCGGATGCCGATACCGCCACGCGATTTCCCCTGTGTCTAACGCGACCCCCAATATTTCGGTGCCATACGTGCCACAATAGACCCGATTTTGTGAAATCGCAGGGCTTGCAGCAACATACGCGCTGAGGTTAACCTGTTGGGTCTGTGTGCCGTCGCCGATATTGATGACGCGCAGATAACTGTCGCATCCGGTGACAATCACGAAGTTCTTGGCATCGCCAGATCCACTTTCAGGCTCTGTCCAGATCCCGGGGGTGCCATGGACATACCCCTCCGTCTCAAATTTCCAGACCAATTCTCCGTTTTCGCTGTTGAGACAGTAGAGGAATCCGTCGTAGGAACCGAATAGTACACGGTCGCCAGCGAAATTTGCTGACGATATGATTTCACCCTCTGTCTGAAACTGCCATTTCATTTCGTGGGTGTCGATGTCTACTGCATGAAAGACACCATCGCCGTCACCGAAGTAGACGACACCATCGTGGATAGCGGGTGACGCTTTGATTGAGCTGTTCGTCTGGTAGGTCCATCTCTTTTCGCCTGTTTCCGAATTGATTGCGTAGAGGATCCCATCCAACGCCCCGATATAGACGGTTCCATCAACGACTGCGGCGGTGGACTCAATCATATCTCCTGCTTGAAAAGTCCAGAGCAATTGTGGGTTGTCAGGGAGTTGGGAGTCCGAAACACCAGTAAGTTGTGGGTTACCGCGAAAACTTACCCAGTTGCCGAGCGTTGCATTTGCAATACTAAGCAGTAGTACAAAGATGAGGAAGGTAGCAGGCACACGCCATTGTGCCGTAGCCATTAACCTCTTAAAAGTAGCAGGCACACGCCGTTGTGCCATAGCCTTTGACTTTTTAAGATATGTACGATCCCGCTTATCTACTTGTATTTTAATAAACCTGTTCATAAAGTTTCATAAAATCGTTAATATTCAAAGGGCGCGGGTTGAACTGCGCTGTCCACTGTGT
>JAKZUG010000576.1:0-2552 GCA_047516705.1 Candidatus Poribacteria bacterium
GTTTCATAGTGAGCACCTTGCTGGATCCAGTTGCGGAGTAATTGCGCGCCTTCTCCATCTTCGTTCAGAACCTGCCTGCCGCCATGGCTGATTTGCGCCGTAGGCTTTAGAATGACGAGGCTTTCTTCTGGGTGCATCAGATTGATACGCCGTCCAGCGAACTGTCGGACAATCGCCTCATAGTCCGCTTGTGGATCACCGCCAAAGAGCGACAACTTGAACTCACCCCTGCCAGCGGCTGCGCCATGGCATGCCCCCGCGTTACACCCAAACTTGGTGAACACTGGCATTAAGTCATTTTCAAAATCGACGCTGTTGGATAATTTTGAGATGTTTTGTTTTGAGGCGACAAAGTTAGTCTGGTCGCTGTTTGCAAAGGATATATTCTGGTGGACGCGACCGTACAAGAAAAGCACGGCTGATAATGTCAATGCTATGAGAACTAACTGGATCGCTTTCATTTTTTGTCCTTGTCGAATCTATATTTTATTTTAAATTATTCTCGGATGAATTCGTTTCTTCAATACAATAGAGGTGCGTGCGAGAGCGAAGTATGAGGGCATTGCCAGCGACAGCACCAGATGCAACAAAACCCTCATCAAACTCGTTGCGAGCGAGTAATTTGAACTCCCGCTCCGCTGAAATAACCGACACTCTCCCCTCCATGCTAAAAAAGTAGATGTTTCCACCGGCATATAAGGGTGATGCCCAATGATTTCCACCGACACGACCTTTCCATACGAGATTTCCACGCTTTGCCTCTACACAGGAGGCCACACCCCCTTTGTTAACCATGAACATCAAATCATCAACGATCAGTGGCGACGGTATTTCAGGAGCACCCCTGCGACTGCTCCAAACAATATGCGTATCCGTAACATCACCCGTGCCAGAGGGATCAACCGCCAACAACATTTTTTCCACGCCAGTTGTAAAATAGACAAGATTGTGTGCAAAAATCGGTCTACATGCAACATTCCAACCCCACCCTTCATGTCGAACGCGCCAGAGTTCGTCTCCAGTTTTGGGGTGATATGAAATTGTGACTTCCGCTGCGGGACTCACCAACTGCTTCTTACCTTGATAAGTAATGATTGTTGGCGTTGCATAAGATTTCCTATTATCGTTGGGTTTTTCTTTCGTAGTATTTTTAGTATCGGTGATACCCTTCGCTCTGAGAACTGCCTCAAAATCGGAGTCAACCTTTCGATGCTGCAGCCACAAGGTATCGCCGGTATTCTTGTCGAGTGCGGCAATAAACTGTACATCAACGCCATCGAAAGTAAGAAATAGTGTTTCCGCATCAATAATCGGGGAAGATGCCGGACGCACTCGGTGATCGCAATTGAGGTCTCGACGTTCCCAAAGTTTCTCGCCAGTTTTCGTGTCCAGACAGGCTGTGCCATAAGTCCCGTAGTGAACATAGATGCGTCCATCCTCTATAACAGGCGTAGGTGATGCATGGCTGTTCAGATCTGGATACTCTGACTGCGGTTCCGCCACATCGAATACTTTTATATCGTGTAAGATGTCCCCACTCTCTAAGTCTACACAGATAGCAAAGAGTTCTCTACCATCTTCACGGGCTGTTGTTACCCAAATCTGGTTATCCCAAACAACAGGTGATGAATATCCTTTGTCGTGAATGGATGTTTTCCAACGGACGTTCTTTGTTTCATTAAATTCAATAGGGATACCATCTGCTGTTGTTTTTCCGTCTCCGTTTGGACCACGGAACTGGTTCCAATAATTCTTTGCTATCTCATCTTGTGCGGAATGCACGTACGATAAAACTAAAGCAATCGCGATCAACAAGCCGCAAATTATTTTTCTCATGATCAACCTTTTTTGGAATTTTCGGAAACTAAGCGAGCAATTCGGAAACGACCTTGGCACCGTCAGGTGCGACGCGGACAGGTCTTCCATCACTGGTATGCAACTCAAAACTGGGGTCAATACCGAGCAGCGTATAGATTGTGGCTGACAGATCCGATGGTGTCACAGGACGCTCTTTCGGAAATTCGCCGAGTGCATCGCTGCTACCGATGATTTGGCCGCCTTGCACACCGCCACCCGCCAATACAACACTGAACACATTGGGCCAGTGATCGCGTCCTCCCTGTGAGTTAATCTTCGGGGTACGACCGAATTCACCCATAACTACTACGAGCGTCTCGTCGAGCATGCTGCGTTCGGTAAGATCCTGAAGCAGTGCGGTGAATGCCCGATCAAGGGATGGTAGATGTGCATTCCGATCCGTAGGGTAACGTTCTTTAAGTGTGAAGATATCTTGATGCGTATCCCACCCGGTATGGTTGACTGTCACGAATGGCACACCACGCTCAACAAGCCTCCGTGCCAGTAAACAAGCTTGTCCGATTCCGTTCACACCACCTGTGCCATATCGCTGGCGCACCTCTTGAGGTTCCTCAGAAAGCGTGAATGCCGCTTTGGCTTCGGGTGATGTAATCAGGTTGTAGGCACGTTCCAACTCTGGATCCGACACCGTTGCTGCACCAGCATCTTTGGCAGTGCTAAATTCATTGAGTGCA
>JAKZUG010000577.1:0-2958 GCA_047516705.1 Candidatus Poribacteria bacterium
CGGTTAAACACAGCTAAAACTCGCCATGAAACCGCGCACCTATCAAGGTATCCGCTAATTACCCGGATTCCGCCAGACGATGCGTCCACGCGTTAGGTCATACGGAGAAAGTTCAAGGGTAACCTGGTCACCGGGCAGCACCCAGATTCTGTGCTGCATTAACTTACCAGCAAGGTACGCCACAACTTTGTAGTCGTTCTCCTCTAACTTCACATGAAACAGGTTACCCGGTAAGGATTCCAGTACGACCCCCAGCACACGGATACCAGTATCTTTAGTATTAACATTTTTTACAGACTCATGGGTTTCGGGCGCTACGTTTGCATTTCTCATTTCTATTTTCTCCTTTTTATGGTAACTGTTGTTCTTTTTTACACTCTTTTGGATGCACTTTGTTAACGAATTGTTCGGAAAAAAAGTTGACATCGCGTCTTGAAAGTTGTAAAATACACAAATTGGAGATTCCATTTCACTTTTTCTATTAGGACTTACGCAAATTTAGATGCGATGGTAGATTTTTGCTTTTTAAACCCCCTAAATCCCCCTTATCAGGGGGACTTCTGAACGCGCTGCGTAAGCCCTATCTATAAAAGGAGTAGAAAATAATGAGCCAAGCCTTACCTCTCGTAGCCTACCCTGACCTCGAAAACCAAGTCAAGGCGATGGAGGAAGATGGGTATGCCTATTTACCGAAGGTTATTGATGAGGCACAACTCACAGAACTTCGCGATGCAATGGATCGGCTAACCGCGATCCCTGAAAGTTTAGACCGGCACAGCCTGCCTGAGAACGGAAGCGGTTTCCTTAACAAACATATCAATAACGCCTTCAATCGTGACCCTGTGTTTCTGCATTACCTCGACAAATCGCCGGTCATTGAATTAGCAGAAGCGGTTCACGGTGGTGACTGCCACGTCATCGGTATGACGGCTTGGGTAACAGGTCCGGGCCGACCGGATCAAGGACTGCATATAGATTGGCTGCCTATTGCTCTTCCAGCAGACCTTTTGGAAGATCCGCGCGTCAAGGTCCCGATCTTCATCTCAACTGCTCACTACTATCTGGATGACCTCTATGAAGACCTCGGTCCAACAAAGTTCGTTCCGGGTAGCCATCTTTCCGGACAGAGACCCGATGGCGAAACCGAATGGAAAGGCGCGCAAGAAAAGAGTATCCTCTGTAATGGTGGCGATGTCGTGATCTTCCGTAGCGAAGTTTGGCACCGAGGCACTGCGAATCGTAGCGACCAGACCCGCTATCTATTACAAGTGCATTACGCGAATCGGATGATAACCCAGAAATTTCCGCCCTACCTGAACCGGTTTCAGTTCGATGATGCGATCCTTGAGCAGGCAACGGAACGTCAACAACGCTTAATGGGCAACCACCGCCCGGGTGCCTATGATTGATAATGCGATCCCTCAGAGAACGAATATCCAATGAGGATAACTGCACCCTTTGAATAATAACGAGACTACTGGGACATCGCCAAGACCCAAAATCATCAGCGAGGAGCCGCACGGAAAAATTCTTGCGCTCGGTTTGCTTCTCGCGTTTCTCTGGGGTGGAAATTCGCTTTCAATAAAAGTAGGTTTGGATGATTTTCCACCGATGGCATTGGCGTTTTTCCGCTTTATAATAGGTCTTGTTGTTGTTGGTGGCTGGTCACTCTTCCGACGTGTCTCGCTCGGTTTGCGCAGGGGTGAACTGCCCCGATTGCTGCTACTCACGTTAATCTTCATACTTCAAATCATCACGTTGAACACGGGAACGCAGTTCACGACAGCATCCCGTTCAACGATTTTCATTAACGTCTACCCATTTTTTACGGCAATATTCGCGCATCTCTGGATTCCGACGGAAAAACTCTCTCTTACAAAAACTTTGGGGGTTATCGTTGCCTTTAGTGGCGTATTCGTAACCGTCGCCCCGAACCTCGGTGAAGGTGAAACGAGAATCCTCGGCGATCTGCTTGTACTCATCAGCGGATGCTTTTTAGGTTTACGTGTGGTTGTGACGAAACTATTGATCCAATCTATTCACCCGTATCGACTCTTGGTCTGGTATTTAAGTTTGAGTCTGCCGTGCTATGCTGTATTGAGTTTTGTGTTTGAGCGTGAAGGCACATTCCAATTAACGCTCGCTGGAAGTGCAGCACTCCTCTATCAAGGCGGTGTTATCGCTGGTTTCTGTTTTTTGGCGTGGACATCAATTCTTGAGAGATACAGTGCAAGTAAACTTGTTGTGCTTTTTTTCTTGACACCACTATCGGGAGTTTTGTTTAGCCACTTGATTTTAGGTGATGAGTTGACATTCAGTCTTCTCGTCGGTGCCGTTCTGGTGGCTGCTGGGATTTATCTGGTTAATATGCGGCGTTGATGCCCGGACTAGGGCTTTGTCACGCTTGAACTTGAGGATGGGTTCGTAGTCGTGCGGCTTATCGCATGTCCGAACGTCAACAACGGGCAATGAATGGTTTCCCTACTACGAACTGGGTTTACCTACAACTTGAAACGTGATAAATCACAAGTTAGGTAGCAACTTGGGTGAGATATGAGTATTCAACGCGCATATACAGTTATAAAAGCATATTGCCTGTCAAAACAGATCGTCTTCTTACCTTATAGTAAAGCCCACAATTACTTATACAATGGTGAGGTTAGGAATGCAGATCGCATTTGGGCGCGTACGCCGCAAAACCTCGCCAGCGAGGATGGTGTTTTGTGTTTTCTAAAGTGTCCACGTATTTTCGGGCTTTACTATAAATGGATATTGGGTGAGGTGCACGACGATACCCCACCCTATAGCATCACGGACAAAACTTATTTGCTTCCAGATTGTGGTTCCATCGCTGGGTAGATTTCTATATCAGAACGTGTGATGAGTACACCGGTGTAGAAAGTTAACCAGTCCCCACAGAGTTCAATTGACATAAACTCATCGTCCTCGCTGGCGTAT
>JAKZUG010000578.1:0-2729 GCA_047516705.1 Candidatus Poribacteria bacterium
GGCATTCAAAATCTCCATTCAATGGTTTTGACCATCAACTCGGGTTTCCTTAGCAAAAGTATCTGTAGACGAGTTGATGGTCAAAGTTTTCAATTAACCGAAGACTATTAAAGTGCGCTAACGTAGGAACACAAACGTCACAAGCACAAAGAGCGGGACTAAGATTCCTACCGACCAGAGCATATACCCAAAAAAGCTTGGCATGCGGATACCGCTTTGTTCGGCGATAGCTTTCACCATGAAATTCGGGGCATTGCCGATATAGGTATTCGCGCCCATAAAAACGGCACCAACCGAAATAGCCGTTAGCAATTTCACAAACTCTAAATGCTCTGCACCGGTTAATTGTCCGGATAAGATATCCGGTACTATGGACTCAGCAAGCCCTAACTTTCCGAGTGCCGTGTAGTAAAACGTCAGATACGTCGGCGCGTTGTCTAAGAAACTTGACAGAACACCGGTTACCCAGAAATAGTGCAGCGGTTCTTTGATTGCCCCAATTAACCCACGTAACGCACCGTTTTCACCAGCATTTAGAATGACTAACGCCGGAATAATCGTCATAAAGATACCGGCAAAAACTTTTGCAACCTCTTCAATCGGTTCCCATGAGAACTCGTTTGCTTGACGCAATTCACCGGTAAAGGGTGTAAACTTGAGCGACAACAGCCCCATTAGGATAATTAGGACATCGCGGGCGATATTCTGCCACGCCACATGCACACCGAGAATGTTGACCTCGCCTAACTTCAAGGTTCCGCTCATCAATACAGCAACGACGATACCGAGCAAGAAAACCAGATTGAAAAGCCCGCCTATGCGAATCGGTTCATTGGTGCCGTCATCTGGCACCACACCGCCTTCCCGCTTAAACATAAACGTGTCAATTACAAAGAACAGCACAATTAAGATGACACTAATAAATAGCATCTGTGGGAAAAGAGCCGTCGTCGTCCAGAAGAAAGGCACGCCGTGTAGGAAGCCCAAAAAGAGCGGTGGATCACCCAAAGGCGTTAAGGAACCTCCGATGTTACTCACGAGAAAGATAAAGAAGACAATCAGATGGACTTTACTTTGCCGGTACGCGTTAGCTCGAATTAAAGGACGAATGAGGAGCATTGATGCCCCCGTGGTTCCCACCCACGAGGCGATAGCAGTACCGATAAGTAATAAAAGTGTATTAACGATCGGTGTGCCACGCAACGTGCCACGCACCAGAATCCCACCTGCGACCGTGAACAATCCCCATAACAGAATAATGAACGGGATATAGTCTATAAGGTAGATATGTAGGATGTCATAAAAAGCTTCTCCCCGAAAAACAGCGAGATATGGGACTGCGAAAATTAACGACCATGCCAATGACATCTTCCCACCGTGGTGGACAAGAAAGTGTGAGTCTAACACAAGCGGGAAAACAGCGATTGAGAGCAAAATACCGACAAATGGGATAATACTCCAGATAGGTAATTTGGCACCATCTACGCCATGACCATGATGTGAGGCTTCGTCGCCGTGTGCATCATCTGCACCGAATGCCTCCATTGAAACCGAAAGGACAAACCCAACAATTACACAAAGAATCAGACAAAATGCCAGTTTGAACTTCACTTACTTCGCCTCCGCCTCCTTTTCACTTTTTTCATGCTGTGTGTGCTGCGTTCCCTGTAGTGCGAGTTTGGGATCTCTCGGTTTCTGTTTTTCCAGTTGTCCCATAGCAGGAGCGGTCTGCACCTTTGTCACAACAACGCCTACTGATTTTTCCATTTTACTCAAGAAAGGCTTAGGATAAACGCCAATCCAGACGATGAAAAGGAGGAGCGGAAGCATTACAACGATTTCGCGAGCGTTCAAGTCTGGTAAACCTTCGTTTGTTTTATCCAATGTTCCGAACATCACCCGTTGGAACATCCACAGCATATACACAGCTGCGAGGATCACACCTGCGGTAGCGAAGACTACGTAGACTTTCGAGAAAGCCCCCTGAACAAAACTGCCGAGGAGTATCATATATTCACCGACAAACCCATTCAAACTGGGTAATCCGATTGACGACAACGTTACAACCATAAAAATTACAGCAAAGATCGGCATCCGTTTTGACAGGCCACCGAAATCAACAATCATTCTGCTATGTCGGCGCTCATAAATCATCCCGACCAAAAGGAACAGTGCCCCTGTGCTTAAGCCGTGATTAATCATTTGCAACACGCTTCCCTGAATCCCGACGGCGCTTTGTGAAAAGAGTCCCAACACCACAAAACCGAGGTGACTGACACTGGAGTATGCCACGAGTTTCTTCAGATCTGGCTGCACCATCGCCACCAATGCCCCATAGATGATACCGATGACTGCAAGTGTAACTATCAAGGGTGTGAATTCAGCCGCTGCATCTGGAAAGAGCGGTAGGCAAAATCGAATAATCCCGTATGTCCCCATTTTTAGCAAGACCCCGGCAAGGATAACACTTCCGGCCGTCGGTGCTTCAACGTGTGCATCTGGGAGCCATGTATGGAACGGGAAAAGCGGCACCTTAATAGCAAATGCAATAAAAAAGGCGAGGAACAACATATCCGAATGCTCAAATGGTCCGCTTAGCGTCGTTAGGTCAAAACTATTACCGTTTTGGAAATAGAGTGCTAAAATGCCAACCAACATGAGTGCACTGCCCGCCATCGTATAGAGGACGAACTTCATAGTGGCGTAAATCCGACGTTCTCCACCCCAAA
>JAKZUG010000579.1:0-3042 GCA_047516705.1 Candidatus Poribacteria bacterium
CGAGTTTTTAGGGGTATCCGCAAATACAATTAAGAGTCGTCTCAGTCGCGCGCGGCAGCACTTAAAAAAGGAGGAACCGATGATTCGAGAGGCTTTAGATAATTTCCAAATCACACCGCATTTCACAGAGAATATCATGCGGGAGATAGCGCGTATCAAACCGCTTGCCCCGTCTGGGAGTAAACCGTTCTTGCCGTGGGCAATCGCCGCTTCCGCGGTTGTAGTAGCGCTGCTAATGCTCGGATTTGGAACCGATCAATACTTAGCCCATTTCCAGCAGCCCTATAGTTTCGATGCTGCTTCGGAGATGACGGTCAAACTCATTGAAGCCCCCTTTGTGCTGAACTTTACATTAAAACCGGATGTCCGGAGGCAACTCGGAAATGGCAACGTAGGTAAACGCAAAATTTCTGAACAGAGGTCTGATGAGGTGCCAGCATTGGTTGCAGAAGCACAAACAGACGAAATCGTCGAAAATCATCCGCAATGGGAATTGCCGAAAAAGGCGAAAGTGCGTTTGGGAAAGGGTGGTATTACAGATATACAGTTCTCTCCAGACGGTACTCTACTTGCTGTAGGGAGTAATATTGGTATCTGGCTGTACGATGCAGAGACAGGAAAAGAGATTTCGTTATTCGCTGGGATATGTAGTTCCCTCGCGTTTTCGCCCGATGGTCGTTTTCTTATCAACGGCGGTGGCGACTTCTTCTCCAATCTGGGCGACAGTCGCTGGAAAAACGGAGTCGAGATGTGGGAGGTAGCTACAGGTCGAAAAGTGCCGCTCCTCGATGCACCACCTGCTGCAGTGTTACATTTCGCTGAAGATGGTAAAACGCTTGTCAGTTTGAGTAAATCAAGAGACACAATTAGTTGGTTAGACATTAATACCGGAAGTAGAACTGTAAATCAATTGGGAGAACGCTCTGGTCACGTTCATCTTGAAGTCTACGCGCTCATGCAAGATAAAATCGCGATTGGAAATAATAATGGGAAGATAGCGTTGTGGGACACAAATACTGGCAAAAAGTTATCCACGATCAGAGAACGGACAGAGATGATTCAGTTACCCGATTATGTGAAGGAGGACAATAGCGTTTTAGCCTTAGCATTTTCACCAGATGGCACGCGCCTCGCTAGTGGAGATAGAGATTCAGTAAATCTATGGGATACCACCAGCGACGATGCACCGATCACGCTCCAAAAACATACCAGTTATCCAGACCATTATGTATTAGCGTTCTCACCGGATGGAAAAATGCTTGCCGGTGGAAGTGAAGATAGTACGGTGCAATTGTGGGACACCACTACGAGTGAATCAATCGTCACCTTCACAAGTCATTTTAGTGATATTGACGCGTTAGCGTTTTCACCAGATGGCAGCACACTCGCAAGCGGGAGTTCAGATGGTACGGTGCGATTCTGGAATATCAAAACAGGGGAACCGCTACAGAACCGTATCAGTGGACACCTATCGTGGTTGAGAGGTATAACTTTCTATAAAGATAGTTCCACGATTGCGAGTGTTGCGTATAACGGGATCATCACGCTTTGGGATCTGAATAAATCCCAAAAAACCACACTCCAGACGCAAACGACGCTTGAGGGTAGATGGCTGCCGAATTGGTACCCGGATTTAGCATTTTCGCCGGATGGAACAAAACTCGTCAGCAGCGGTGTAGACAACAATTCGTCTAACCCGTGGTTCAATTATGCGCTGCATTTAACTGATGTCAACACGGGACGTGAATTGGCGACATCTCCTGGAGGTGCCTCAAATTTGACTTTTTCGCCTGATGGAAAAACTGTAGCTGGCACCCGTGGCAATGCTACAATTCGCTTGTGGAATACAGAGACAGGTGAAAATCTCGATATATCTCTCTCAGATCCGAATGACATGCCTGTAAGCAGAACTTTGGTATTTTCACCTGACGGAAAAAAACTTGCTGGTGGAACCATGGGTGGACATGTTCAGATGTGGGATGCAGAAACTGGGGTTGCGTTAACCACTTTCTTTGGGGAAGAATCTCCGATAGACGATAGTTATCGCGATCCTATTCTTAGATTGGCGTTTTCTTCAGATAGTTCCCTGCTTGCTGTAGGTAGTATGAAGCAGATCCGCATGTTGGGAAATCTGAGACAGATCGGTTTTAAGGAAGTGTCATACCCTGCGGAAGTATGGGCAGAAGCCTTAGTGTTTTCACCAGATAACACTGTACTTGTTACTGGGCTTATAAACGCCGGCGGGATTGAGTTATGGGACCTGACAACCGGAAACAGACTTACCACTCTTCATGGACACACGAATGGTGTGGATGCGTTGGCATTTTCGCCTGATAACAAAACGCTTATCAGTGCGGGCGGAGATGGCACCGTCCTCTTATGGGATTGGGAAGAAGTCCTAACGACTGCCCGCGATAAAGATAAAAACCGAGAGTCTGGTGTGAAATCTGTCAACAATGAATCGCCTTCGGAAAAAACGTTGAAATTCGTTGAACGCACCTCACAAAGCGAGGCAAACGCAAGTTATATCTCGACGCTTGAACAGAAACTCGCAAACCAAAGGTATGAAAATGCATTAGAACAATTCAAATTCTACCTAAACAATACAAGAGATGCAGGTCCTGAACGTCAGTTGTTCGCACAGATTGCCCGAATGGGCAAAAACGCCAATGACAAAGAGCGTTACGTTGATATGCTGAACAAATTGATTAACGCCATACCTGACAAACCAAACGTTCAACTAAACCTCCACCTCTTGCTGGCGGAATTCTATCGCGACAGTAATATGCCCGAGAAAGCAGAAGCGTATATTCAAAAAACCGGCTTCATCACCGAAAACGCATGGCTGATCCTCGGTCCGCTTGATAATACTGCTGGCATCGGGTATAATACAGCGTACATACCAGAAGGTGCAACACAGGTTGACACAACCAAAGAATACGACGGCATAGACGGACAGATAAGTTGGCAAAAAAGCGAAGACGATACACTCAACGGCTATATCAGTCTTGGGGAGAACGTTGACTGGAGTGTCGCTTATGC
>JAKZUG010000580.1:0-5147 GCA_047516705.1 Candidatus Poribacteria bacterium
GAATTGGAGTGGTACCACGGTAAGGTCAGTGTAAATGTCCTTCTCGTCTCCAGATATGGAACGAGAGGGTTTTTTTAATTTCATTTCTTTTCTCTGTGTACCCTCTACTCATTTTTCTCCGTTGTCGAAAAATGGGTGTCTGCTCTGATCTATGTGAGTATGTTGCTCGGTACGCCTGTAAAATCGCTACCGAGTTACGAAAAGGTGTTAACTTGAACCAAAATCCGGTTTTGGACAGGGGCCCCTACCCGTTACTGGGAAGGGGGGACAAAACGGTCAAAACCCAATCTTTAAAAAAGGAAAATTGGCGTGGAACTTTCAGGAGCGCAAATCCTGGTTGATGGTCTCAAGCGGGAAGGTGTCGAATATATCTTCGGTGTGAACGGCGGCGCAGCGATGCCTATTTTCGATGCCCTGTACGGCGAGACAGAAGTCAAATTGATCCCGATGCGGCATGAGCAAGGGGCTTCCCACGCCGCTGATGGTTACGCACGCGCCACTGGGAAAGTCGGTGTTGTACTCGCAACCTCCGGCCCCGGCGCAACCAATCTCGTCACCGGTATCGCTACCGCCTATATGGATTCCATTCCGATGGTTGCGATCACTGGACAGGTTTTCACCCACTATATCGGTAGTGATGCCTTCCAAGAATGCGATGTTATCGGCGTAACACGTCCAATCTGTAAGCACAGTTACCTCATCAAAAGTAGTGACGAGATAGCAGATGTTGTCGCCGAAGCGTTTTACATCGCGAGCACCGGAAAACCCGGTCCTGTGATTATTGACATCGCCAAAGATGCACAGATACACGAAACACTGTTTCAATATCCAAAAACAGTTGACATCCGTAGCTACAAACCACAAGTTCATGGCGATCCAGCGCAAATTGCAAAGGCAACAGCACTGATTAAAGAAGCCAAACGTCCCATGATTTATGCCGGTGGCGGTGTGGTCCTTGCCAATGCCAGCGAGGAACTACAGCAGTTTACCCTTAATACGCAGATCCCGATTACTGTCACCCTGATGGGGCTTGGCGCGTTCCCTGAGACGCATCCGTTGGCGATGGAGATGCCCGGGATGCACGGCTCTTGTTGCGCAAATTACGCCTTCACCGATTCAGACCTTGTTATTGCTGTCGGCGCGAGATTCGACGACCGTGTTACAGGTAATCTCAGTAAATTCGCACCTAATGCTAAAAAAATCCACATCGATATCGACGCGTCCTGTATCGGGAAAAATGTACCTATAGATGTCCCGATCGTCGGAGATGCGAAAAACGTCCTGGCAGAACTGAACAAACAGGTCGGTACAGCGGATATCGACCCGTGGCGCGACCAGATTCAGGAGTGGAAGCAGAAATACCCGTTCGAATACGAGCAAAAAGCCGATATAGTCATGCCTCAATTCGTTATTGAGAAAATTTACGAACATTACAGCGATGCCATTGTTGTCGCGGATGTCGGTCAACACCAGATGTGGGCGGCACAATACTTCAAGTTCACCGAACCTCGGCAGTGGCTTAACTCTGGCGGTCTCGGCACAATGGGCTTTAGCCTCCCTGCCGCTATCGGCGCGCAACTCGGATGTCCAGACAAAACCGTCGTTAATATCAACGGTGACGGGTCCTATATTATGACGATCCAAGAACTCGTGCCAGCGGTTACGATGAAGCTGCCACTTAAGATCTTCATCATCAACAATATGTACTTGGGGATGGTGCGTCAGTGGCAGGAATTGTTCCACGGCAAACGCTATTCCGCTGTTGATTACCACGACAATCCCGATTTTGCCTTGCTCGCACAGGCATTCGGTGCCACAGGTTTGCGAGTCGAACACCCCGATGATGTCGAACCCGCATTGCAGAAGGCAAAAGGGATTACTGACGGTCCCGTCGTCATTGACTTCATTGTTGATGAAGAGGAAAACGTGTTCCCAATGGTACCCGCCGGTAAAGGGCTCGGAGATGTTATCCGCGGGTTATCCTAATCCAATTTTATAGGTGCGGTCCTCAACCGCACCTTACCCACGATCACAACAAAGAGGTAGGTTCCCACGCCGAGAATTTTGATGAATCCAGAAGAACGACACATTTTTTCCGTTTTAGTCGAAAACCGATTCGGAGTCCTCGCACGCGTTGCAGGACTTTTTAGCGGGCGCGGCTTTAATATCGACAGTCTCAACGTCGCTGAGACACATGACAAAAGTATCTCACAGATTACCCTTGTCACACACGGTGACGCGCAGATCATAGAACAGATCTACCAACATCTAAACAGACTCATTGACGTTATTGAGGTGACCGACCTCTCGACTGCCGGGACTCATGTTGAGCGAGAACTTGTTCTTATCAAGGTTGCTACCGATGATACTCAAAAACGCACCGAAATTCTACAAGTCGCGGAAGTCTTCCGTGGGCGGGTTATAGATATGAAACCTGCCTCCATTGTCCTTTAAATTACATGTGATTAGGGTAAATTGAAAGCGGCAATCGATATTTTCAATACGTACGGTATCCTTGAATTAGCGCGCACTGGCAAAGTAGCGATGCTGCGTGGATCCGAAAAATAATAACACACGCGCATCGGTAGGAGTGATCTCCGAATCGCGACACTATTTTATCTAAGAAGGAATAGACTTTATGGCAACGATTTATTACGATAGTGATGCCAATTTTGATTTACTGAAAGAGCGCACAGTCGCTGTCGTCGGTTACGGCGCGCAGGGACGTGCACAGTCGCTAAACCTTAAAGACAGCGGTGCAAACGTGATTGTCGCATTGTACGAGGGCAGCCCTTCAAAAGCTCGCGCAGAAGCAGAAGGTTTGACCGTCAAGAACGTTGAAGAAGCCGCAGCGATGGCGGACATCGTTCAAGTTCTCATCCCCGACGAACGCCACGCAGCTGTCTATCGCGATCAGATCGCACCGAATATGGAAGAGGGCAATATGCTCCTCGTTTCACACGGATTCAGTGTCCACTTTGGACAGATTGTACCTGCCACCAATATTGATGTCGCAATGATTGCACCGAAGGGACCCGGTTCCCTCGTCCGTGAGGTGTTTGAAAGTGGGGGCGGTGTACCCTGTCTCATTGCTATTCATCAAGACACAACCGGTCTTGCACGCGATGTTGCACTCGCTTACGCAAAAGGCATCGGTGGTACTCGCGCAGGTGTGATTGAGACTACGTTCCGTGAGGAAACCGAAACAGATCTCTTCGGTGAGCAAGCCGTGCTGTGTGGTGGAACCGCTGCACTCATTAAAGCCGCCTTTGATACGCTCGTTGAAGCCGGCTACCAACCGGAGATGGCTTACTTTGAGTGCCTCCACGAGTTGAAACTGATCGTTGACCTGATCTATACAGGTGGGTTGAGCAAGATGCGCAACGATGTCAGCAATACCGCCGAATACGGCGACCTAACACGGGGTCCTCAACTCATTGACGATAGCGTCCGGGACAAGATGCGCCAAATCTTGAAAGACGTTCAGGGTGGTGTTTTCGCACGGGAATGGGTCCTTGAAAATGAGGCGAATCAACCTGTTCTCGGCGCGCTCCGTCGGCAAGAATCGGAACTCCAGATCGAGGAAGTCGGAAAAAATCTGCGTAGCATGATGAGCTGGCTTGACGAATAGGATTTTCTTCTCTTGCAGGGTGCCTTAATTTTCTTCGCTGGCGAGGTTTCTAACCTCGCCCTTTTATGCGTCGCATGCCATTGGTAGGAACAACTCCTTGATTTTGTCTGATTTCTGGTATTTCTCGTTTCCATTCTAAAGATATGAATTCATCGGACAAAACAGATGCTTTCTTAATCCGAGAATGCCGTCCAGAAGAGGCTGAAGCACTCCTCGCATTATGGCAGGCTGCTGGAACATCTCCGGGCGTGACAGATACGATTACAGACATCCGGAGAGCAATAGAAAGTTCTGCATTGGTGTTAGTTGCTGAAGTGGGTCAACACATCGTCGGCTCCTTAATAGCCACTTTTGATGGATGGCGCGGCAATATGTACCGTATAGCCGTTCACCCTGACTACCGACGGCGTGGTATTGGGCGGGCTTTGGTCAAAGAAGGCGAGAAATGTTTAGCAAAACTCGGTGTTAAACGCATCACAGCACTTGTAGAAGAGAAGTATCCGTGGGCGATTGCGTTTTGGTCAGATGTCGGGTATGAGATAGAGCCTGGGGTCGTTAGATTTTTTCGCAATCCCTAAATAGTAGTAGGCGCACGCCGTGTGCCGTCACACGAGGTTGTAGACTCACGGTGTGTGCCGTTACGTGAGGAGGATAGCCGTGGAATTCAGAGGACATCTACTTGATGATACCGTCAGAAGCGTTTACGGATTAGCAGTCGCTGATATAAACGGTGATGGTCAACTCGACATCATCGCAGGCTCCACAGGCGACCCCATCATTGCTTGGTACGAGGCACCCCACTGGAAAAGACATCTCGTAACCGATCAGGGCAGCGGACACATCACCATTGCCCCTTACGATCTCACTGGCAACGATACCCTTGATCTCATCGTTGGAAGTGGCTTCAACCGCGGCGTAAACGCTGCCGGTGGCTACCTCCACTGGCTCGAGGCACCGGCACAAGACGGACAGAATTGGAAGAGCCACCACATCGCTGATGTGCCTTTCATCCACCGCATCGCGCTCGCAAATTTGTCAGAAAGAGGGTCGAGCTCAACGCCTTTCCTCATCGTCGCATCAATCCGCGGTGAAGACGGCAAACCCGGCGAATGGCACAGTCCCGGCTCCCTCTGGTGCTATGAACTGTCAGATACCCCACAAGACACAACCTCTTGGCGATCCCTCCTCCTTGACGATTCCCTCCACATCAACCACGGCTTGAGTATCAACGATGTTGACCAAGATGGACGTGATGACGTGCTGATTAGCTGCACGGAAGGCTTAATCTGGTATGAACCGCCTGTTGCACCGATGACAGACGACTGGGGCAAATGGGTTATCAGCGACCGCGAATGTAGCGACACATTCGCTGCCGACATTGATGGCGACGGGGTCAACGAAATTTTAGCGATTGAGCCGTGGCACGGGAACAATCTCGTCTGGTATAAAGCCACCGGCGATCTGCGAACCGATCCGTGGCATCGCTATCTCATCGACGACACACTCAACCGAGGGC
>JAKZUG010000581.1:0-2829 GCA_047516705.1 Candidatus Poribacteria bacterium
GAGTATAAGTACTAAGAGGATGTATCTGTTGCGCATGTTTTCTCCGTTGGTATCATTTCTATGATTGTTGTGAGGGGGGCGATTGTGTTTGCGGAAAGTGAAATCGTCCCGCCTGGCGTTGCTAAGATATTGACAATGTCTGCTACCTATGCTAATGTAGAGATGCTACTTATTTATCAGATTCTTCAGTGGGTAATCCTTCGGCTTTCCAGCTGCGGAAACCGCCAGTTAGTACTGAAACGTTTTCATAGCCCATGTTTTTTAAAGTATGTGCGGAGAGGGTTGCACGTGTGCCACCACCGCAGTATGTAACGATGTGTGTGTCTGCGTCAGGGGCGACCTCATCAATATCAAGTTCAAGGTAACCGCGCGGCAGTGAAACGGCATTCGGTAGATGTTCTTCGCCGTAGTCGGGTTCGTCGCGGACATCCAAGAGGATAATTGACTCTGTAGCCTCTGTGAGTTCGTCGGGTGATATGTGTCCAACGTTTGCTTTCGCTTCGGCAACTAATTGCTCAAGGGTTTTCAGCGGCATAGTTTCCTCCAAAAGGTTGAATGAAGATTGCTGATAAAATTTGCGGGAATTTCGGCATCGTAGGGCGTAATTCGCAAGCCCATATTCAAAAGTACAATCCAAAATTTGTTCAGGACTTACGCAAATTTAGCACGAGGCGCGAGATTTTTGATTTTTAACCCCCTAAATCCCCTTATCAGGGGGACTTACAACGCAACTGCGTAAGTCCTATTTGTTGTTACAAAATATAGCATAATGTCCGTAGATTCGTCAATATTTTTCGGGTTATCAGTTTAGGTAGACGAAAAGATTTAGGAAGGAGAAGATATGGAGTTGCTTAAAAAATCGGTTCAATCCGTGCTTGAGAAAGAACGGATTGGAAGTCCAGTGTTCCTGCGGTGTGTTCTTCACATAGCGGGTAAAGGTGTGAGCCTACTGCCATCGGCGGCATCGGTGACTGCGCTCGCGAATGAGTGGATACCCTCTACACCGGCGCGCGTCTATGCACAAGGCGACGCAGAGGGAATACAGGTTACGATAACGATTCATTATGTTGCGGGGCAGATGGCACTGTTGAGTGTCAATCGAGTCGATGTTGAGACAGCAATTGACATCATGTTAGTCGGGAATAGAGGGGTTATCTACCATGAAACGCCGGTAGGTAGACACTATCTGAATGCTATCGCACCAGAATTCGACGAGACAGGTGAACTGACAGAGGCGATCGCACAGTCTCTTGAAAGCGGTCAACCTATAGTATTGGAGGTTTGAACATGCAACAGAACGGAAAATACGGTGTTCTTTTGCTCGGTGGGCATCGCACGCATCAAGAGAATTACGCCTTGAATTTTGCGCAGGATGCACGTTGTCGGTTGGTGGCGTTCGCTGATGAACCGGACGCACCGCCAGAGCGGATTGCGTTGGCACGTTCGCTCGCTGAATCGTTGGATTTGCCGTTCATACCCGACCTCGACACGGCATTGGCACGCGAGGACGTGCATATTGTGAGTCTCTGTACAGAAGTGGAACGTCGCGGACGTGTTGGTGCAAAATGTGCGGCGGCAGGGAAGCACGTTTATCTCGATAAACCGATGGCACTCAATCCGGAAGACACGAACAAGATTGTCGCTGCTGTTGCCAAAAGTGGTGTGCGAACCCAGATGTTTAGCAACATTCATAGTGAATGGGCGCGCACCGTTCAACAAGCATTGGCGAGTGGACATATCGGTAAACTTCAGGCGATCCATTGCGATGTCCTGTTCTCCAAGGGACATCCCGGCACGGCACCCATCGGCGAAAAAAGAATCGAAAACCCCACGCGCGAACGCTACAGTTTCGTTGAAGCCAAACCTGAGATGTTTGATGTCGGGGTCTATGCGGTGTCTATGGTGAATTGGTTGACACAGAAACGCGTGCAGCGTGTCTTTGGTGGGACAGCAAACTATTTCTTCAAAGAACATCTCGACTGTGATGTTGAAGATTTCGGTGCTTTGGTCTTGACTTTAGAAGATGGCATTACGGCAACAATCGCCAGTGGACGCTACGGGTGGCAAAGTCACGCGCAAGGTGGAATTCGGAAGGTGCATCTCGTCGGTACTGAGGCTACCTTGACGTTTGATGCTTCGGCGAACCGATTAGAGGTGTTCGCTGCTGAACCGGCGTTTGAACCACCGACACCGCATCCGCTTGATCCGATGGGGATGTGGAGTAGCACGCAAGCAGAGACCGGGATGCGACCAAAACAGCAATGGATAGATGTCGGTAGCGGAGACGATGGACAGCGAGAGTTCAGCGCGTTTGTAGATTGTGTTGAAAACGATGTAGAGAGTGAAATGAACGCCAAATTTGCGGCGCATTCCGTGGAGATCATCTGTGCGGGGTATCGTTCTGCTGCAACTGGGGAGGTGATTGAATTTGGATGATACAGCGTTATTCTAGTGCTTCGTCAAGTTTGAACTTTAGGGTATAGTCTTTTTAGTTTGATGCGTGCGTCTTGTGTGGTAAATCGCCAGTCAACCCGGGAACCTGCTACCTTATTGCGATGCTCTTGCCAAGCCCGTGTCTCTGAACGAAGTGTCTCTAAGTCAGGGATGCGACGCCTCAGACACTGTCTGGAGAAAACACTGAGTTCTATTTCGGCGATGTTCAACCAACTGCCATGCACCGGGGTGTGGACTAGGTTGTGTTTATATTTGAAAAAGAGTTGACATTGAAGTAGCATTTGAATATCATCTGTGTATGGAAAAAGAAAGTATAGATAATACGCAGAAGTTGCCCTTGCAAATAACAGATGCTGTCTGGGAGCGAATCCTCCC